>CBDUAX010000582.1:0-3178 GCA_965365235.1 uncultured bacterium | reverse complement strand
GGCGGATCAGATCGTGTATTGCTGCAGTGGATACATCCGGGGACTTCACAGAAGGCTGTCCAATGCCACCCTCCCTGTAGCCACCTACGTCCTGCTGACGGAGCCGTTGGGTGACCGGATGCAGGAAGCCGTCCGTTTGCCCATCGGGGCGACGGATACCCGCACCTCCTCCAACTACTACTGGCCGTTGCCCGACGGTCGCCTCTTATGGGGTGGGAGGGTGTCCATGTTCCATCCTTCCCAGGAGAAGCTGAAACAGATCATGATGAAGGACCTTCTCCACGTTTATCCCCAATTGAAAGGGATCAGAGCCGAAGTAGCGTGGGGTGGAACCATGGGGTATTCGAAGCACAAAATGCCGCAGATCGGAAAGTTGGAGGACGGTCTCTGGTATTGTCAGGGCTTCGGCGGACATGGCATGTGCAGCACTACTGCCGGTGGAGAAGTAGTATCCGCCGCGATAGCCGAAGGAGACGAAACCTACCGGTTGTTCGAGCCGTTCGGGCTCGACTACGCGGGGAAGCCGTTCGGGCCGATGGTGGCCCAGGGCGCCTATTGGCTGTTTCAGACCCAGGACAAGATCAAAGAGTTCAGGAAGAACCGGTGAGATCCTCCCTACGGGAGTCCAAAGTCGGTCATTTTGGCCGGACCTTCTGCCGGTAAGTGCCTGGCAGGGCTCATTTTGGCAGGATCTCCAGGATCTGATCTGGCATGCACCCTGCTATCACGCATCGCCGAAGTCTCGGTCCACATCTTGAAGGCCTCTCTGGGCCGACGATCGAGGCAGGACAATCCAGATCTTCTGAAAAGGAAGGAGGAGAAACGATGGCTATCTCTCGTTACACCCGGCGTTCCCCCATGCTCTCGCCCTGGCTGGAGCTCGAGGACATGTCCTCTCGTCTCAACCGCCTTTTCGGCGAACCTGGCGTGGGAGAGGCGAGCCACCGAGTGCTCTGGAGCCCTCCCGTGAATGTCGCGGAGACCAAGGAACAACTACGACTTACGGCTGAGCTCCCGGGCATGACCATCGACGATCTCGAGATCGAGGTCGAGAACAACATCCTCTCCCTTCGTGGAGAGAAAAAGCAGGAGGAGGAGCAAGAAGATCATCGGTACCACGTTTGGGAGCGGAGTTACGGCACCTTTGAACGGAGCTTCACCCTGCCCAAGACCGTGAAGGCGGACGAGATCTCTGCCCACTTCAAGGATGGGATCCTGTTCATCGACATGCCCAAAGCCCCTGAAGCAAAGAGCCGAAAGATCTCCATCAAGGCGGAGAACTGACCGGGCGGTGCGGGGAGGGTTGACGGCCATTCGCCAAGCTTGACCGAACCGATGGCCCTCTGGGAGGTCCAGGGCATCCGCCTGGGCCTCCCTCGACCTTCTCGGCCTGCAAGTCGTCGAGAAGACATGCTTCATGCCCGATCTCCCGTCGGGCTCCAGGCATGCTGGAAGGAGGGGCTCATCCGATGACCTGGGCGTGGGGGAATGGGTGATGGCCATCGGGAATCCCGGATTCGGCGGAACCGGGCCCTTGGACTATACGGTGACCACGGGCATCGTGAGCGCCAAAGACCGGCCACTGCAACTCATTGGACGGTCCCTTGCCCAAGACCCTGAGTTCGGAGAAGCGCTGGCCAACTATGCAATCGAAAACTTCATCCAGACAGATGCAGTGATCAACCCAGGCAATTCGGGTGGTCCCCTGGTCGATCTGGAAGGCCGAGTGGTCGGGATCAACACGGCGATTGCTTCCACCACCGGCTACTACCAGGGATACGGCTTCGCGGTGCCGGCGGACCTGGCCCGGCGAGTTGTGGAAGATCTCATTGAAGATGGGCGTGTCCAGAGAGCTTGGCTCGGGGTGTCCGTCTCCGCCGTCGGTGCAGAGGAGGCAGACATATACGGGCTTCCCGGCGTTTTCGGGGCTCTTGTCCAGGAGGTGACCGAGGATGGACCCGCGGACCGGGCAGGACTCCGGCCCGAAGATGTCATCGTGGCTGTGGATGGCGAACCTGTCTACCGGGGGGGAACCCGAGGCCTCCGGAAGTCGACCCGCGACCGTCGACAGATTGGGCATGGAGGTGCAGCCCCTCACTGCCGGTTTGGCCCGGAGTCTTGGTTATGAAGATCCCTCAGGAGTGGTGGTAAGCAGCCTGGAGCCTCTGGGTCCGGCGGCTCGACGAGGTGTCGCCCGAGGTCTCAAGATCCTCGAGGTGGACGGGAAACAGGTCGAGACCACCAGAGACCTGGACCGGGCTCTTTCGGAGGTCGACCAGGGCGCTGTTGTGTCACTCCTCCTTCAGTCACCCGATGGGCGCACACGAATCGCCAATGTTCGAACGCGTTGATGGAAGAACCGAAGGGAGGGCCTCTTCAAGGTTTCCATAAGTGGACCCGGAACAAGGGAAGGCCGTCTCGACACTCCGTCGAGACGGCCTTCGCCGAACGGGCCCGGGTAGACTCCAGTCTCCGGAAAAATTCCTATCCTCTCCGAGTTTTGGCTGTTGTCGCGTGGTGAGATTACCCATTCTTTGCAGTAGCCGGGACACTGAGGCCCAGGATGCGGTTCTTTGCCGGAGATCCACCCACGACCGGTTTGATACGATCGCCATGATATCAATGCTTCTCGCTCTGCCGTACAGACGATTCCTTCTTCCGATCCTCTTCTTCCTGGCTTTCGCTCCTGTGAATGCCCAGGTGATCCGGAGCTACGAGAGTCTGGATCGGGATGTGGGAGAGGAGGGGTACGTCACTCTGGGGTTCACCTTCGATGCGAAATCCGGGAACACGGAGTACACGGACCTCGACTTGGCGGGTGCCTTGGGGTATCGGGGCGAACGACACTGGATCCGACTCTACCCCTCCTATGACATCCGGCGCTCCGGGGGAGACACGAAAGAGCACGCCCGTTCCGTACACCTTCGTCACTCCTTTTTCTTCACTCCGCGCACCCGGAGCTTTGCGTTCGTTCAACTCCAGGCCGACGAGTCTCTGGACGTAACCCGGCGGTTCCTGGTGGGGGGTGGTCTCCGCCGGAGCCTGGTACTTCTGGAGGGCGGGAACGGGATCGACCTCGGGTTGGGAGTCATGCACGAGAGTGAGCGAGTCGAGGGCGGGGACGAGGAGTCGGTGATGCGAGGAACCAACGTCCTTGTCGTAAACGGGACCGCGGGTC
>CBDUAX010000581.1:0-3185 GCA_965365235.1 uncultured bacterium | reverse complement strand
CCCCGCCAGGAAGAGGAAGAAGATCACGTACCACAAGGGGCGGTTCTTCTCCGCCTGGAACACGAGCCAGCCAGCCCCGAGGCCGATGACCAGGGAAACCAGGATGTGAATCCCGTTGTATGCGATGATGGGGGCTGGCCCCGGCACGATCTCGCCGGCCTCACGAGCCCCGAAGAAGAGGGCAGACCCCATCAGGGCCGCCGTATGGAAGAGTCCCAGCCCGGAAAACTGGTTGAGCACGGCAAAAAAAACGACAACGGTGACATACCCGATGAGCCCTGTCACCAGTCCTTCTACCACCCAGGAGTCCTCATTCTTCACGGTACACCTCCCTTTTCTTCAGGTCCTTCAACTCATTCCCTACCGGCCAGGGTTCTTTCTCCCTGTCCTGAGCTTGTTCCCCACTTCCCGCCTCACCAGGGCGGGAAGGGTTTCGTGGTTCTTATCCAGGAACCGGCCAACCGCGGTGCCATCGACCGAGATCAGGGCCCTCAAGGCCCAGGAGAGACCTTTGGCAACCATGGGGTCCGAGTCCCCCACCAGGGCGTTACAGACTCGAAGGGTTCGGTCTTTATCACCGCCCCCCCCCCTGGAGGGCATATTCAACGCAACCGTTGAAACCAACGCGGTCCTCCTCCACCACCGATCGTCGGACTCCGTCCATGACAGCACTTCTCCATCTGGAATCTGCCCTTCCCTCCAAGCCGGACCGGCAACCAGCACTGAAAAGGAGTCTACAGTGGCCCAGTTGTCGTTGCCTTTTCCCAGCGCCCTGAGCGTCTTGGTCTTCAGAAGCCCTCGGGCGTCTTTGCGGCCATCCAGAAGCTCGTGAGCGGCTTGACAGCATTCGTGGATCCGCATGGCATGGAGAAGGAAACTCATTTTGAGGACGGCCTCCGGCGGTTCGTCCTTCAACTCCCTCTTCAGCTTCCTCGCCACCTTCCTGAGCTCCGGAACCGGGACCCCGAGGATCTCCATCTGGGTTGGAAAATACCGGGAGGTGACCTCCCTCCGCTCAGGATTGGCAAGGGATCGAAGGTCGGCCTCCACCCAATCCGGAACCCCGGACCCCTCTCCTTCCATTTTCGATTTCCGCATTGAAAGGGTCGAGAAAGCGCCTGAAGCGGCTCCCTCTGATTCTGGGACAGATTCAGGGGTTGGGGCAACCCGAGGTCTCAAGCGGTTTCGAAGAGCAGGATCACCGACCGGACAGCGTCGACGAACCTCGCCGCCTGCTCTGGGTCCCTCCGGAACTGTCTCCTGAGGCCTTCGCTGAGTTCCAACTGGCCCCCGCCCCCCATCGCCCCTCTGTTACAGATGTTCTTTTTGTGGCGACCCCCGAGCCCGTCTCGCGGCTCTCGAAGGGGGAAACCCGCTTGCCTGAGAGACTTCTCCAGGGCGCCTCGGAGCGCGTGTCCACCCCCGCCCACCATCACGAAAGCTTCCTCTGAACTCCGTTCGCCGTGAATGGCCAGAACCATGTCGGCCCTGGCTGCGGCGGCCAGGGCAACGGGATCATCGAAGCGGTGACTGGTGAGGTGCAGCCGTTCATTCCCCCTATCCTTGACGGCGATGAAGGAGTAGAAGGAAAAGTCCTGGCCTGCCACGGCTCTGGCCAACTCCGTGGTCATGGGCTCGATCCATCCTCCGTGGGGAGCCAAAACCAAAACTCGGGAACCACGGTCCTCCGACTCCCTCACCCAGGCCTCCCCTTCCCTCTCCGCCGCTTCCAGGGCGCTGAAGTTCGGGTAGGTGTCCTTTGGGGAAGCTTGCCCCGGGTCGGAGTCTTCCTTCAACGGATCTTTCGACGCCCTTCGAGCCATTTTCTCCCCAGGGGCCCGCTTTTCCACAATCGTTGTTCCCGACGCCTCTCCAAAGGGTCTCTTTCCCTCCGCCCCAGGCGGATGCCCAGAAGGAACCCTGTGGCGGAGAGGCACAGGGTCGCAATCCCGAACCCCAGCAGCCGCCCCGATCCGCGCTCCATCCCCAGGAAGATCAGGAACCCGGCAACGAGAAAGAGAATGAGGCTCAGGAGTTGGGTTCGGACTGGTGAGGAAAGCATGGGTTTCAGCGGTTCAGGGTCCAGATTGCCCCATTGAGGACGGAGGCAAAGGTAACCCAGGCCAAGTATGGCGTCATCAACCAACCGGCCGGCTTGGACTCGAGAAAGAACCTCCAGGTGGTGTACGCCAGGACAGCCAGAAGAAGGAGGATTTCCAGGAACGCCCACCCAGGGGATCTGAACCAGAAGAATAGGAAAGACCAGAGAAAGTTCAGCAAAAGCTGGAAGGCATAGGCCCTCAAGGCAGTGCCAGCGGTGAAAGAGCTTCGCATCCGGCGCCAGACCAGGAAAGAGGCGACACCCATCATGAGGTAGAGAAGGGTCCAAACCGGGCCAAACACCCATGCAGGAGGGTTGAAGGGCGGCTTCACCAGTCCTGGGTACCAATCCCCCACGCTCTGGGAGGTTGCCCACCCGCCGACCCCTCCCACCAGGAGCGGAAGGGCCAGGGCCAGGAGGAGTTGCAGAGGCCAACGGTCGCTTTGTTCTTCTCGGCTCGTCATCCCGATGGGTACCCCGGTGAGCCTTACGCTGATCCCGGGGGCGACACAAGCGCGTCCGCGGGCCAGGAGGGAAAGAAAGGAGGGGCCCCGGAGAATCCCCGGGCCCCTCCTGCACTGCACCTTCTACACCCCGGCTGGCTGGGCTAGAAGAAGCGTCCCCGGCCCCCACCCCGCCGCCGAAGCCAAACCGGTTGTTCACGACATTGTTGAAGATGGAGCCAAAGGTGAAGGACAGGCCGGTCGAGATCTCGAACCTGGAGTCGGTGGGAAGCTGCCGACGGCCAAGGAGAATGTCCTCGTCCGAGAGCTCTTCCAGTGGAATGAAGATCTGGTCACGAACCCGTGAGATATTCCCGTCGATATTCCAGTCCAAGCCTCTCATGAGGCGAATACTCACCCGGCCCCCGAGGGAGAGCCGGTAGAGGTCGTTCGGATCATGGAGGAAGGCCTCAGCAGAGGCGTTCAGGTTGGCCTGGCCCCAGGGCTGGCGGAAAGAGAGACCCCACCGGAGGGACCCCTCCCAGACCGTCTCTGTCATCTTGTTGAATTGGGTTTCCAGCTCGTAGTCGAAGTACCGGGCATGCACAAGGCCCTGGAGCGTCATCCTCCGACGGGTCCAG
>CBDUAX010000580.1:0-3186 GCA_965365235.1 uncultured bacterium | reverse complement strand
GAGATTCTGACATGTGACTGGAGTTCAGACGTGTGCTCTTCCGATCTCGTTGGCGAAGGCCATGGAGAAGCACCCGGCGTGAGCCGCGGCGATGAGCTCCTCAGGGTTGGTGCCCGCGCCCTCTTCGAAGCGGGACGCAAAGGAGTAGTTCCCTTTCACCGAGCCGGTCTCGGTTGCCAGGGTTCCGCTTCCTTTGGGCAGGTTTCCTTTCCACTCAGCGGTTGCGACACGGACAGCCATGCGGGTGCTCCTTGTTTCTTCTATCGGGAATGGGTGATCGACGGGTTCGGCCCAGGCCACCCTCCAGCCGGAGGGCTCTCCCGGCGGCCGGAAGATAGGCAAAGAAGGGGCCGAAGGCCAAGGTCGCCCCTGGCCCACTCGAAGACGCAGAAAGGGAGGGGTTCACCCTTCTTCGGATCCGTTTCCTGCAGGTTTTTGTTGACGGATGGCCCTCAGGGCCAGAGTATCCATCCATAATCAGAAAGGCGCTCCGGCCAGCTGCGTCCAAGGACCTGACGGCCGACCCTCATGTGACCCCACGTTATTTAGGAAGGTATGTCACCATGAGATCCATTCTTCGTCATCTCGTGCTGTCCGCCCTGGCGTTGGCCCTGATCCCTCTGCCGGATCCGGCGGCAGGTCAGATCACATCGCCAGAAGAGGAGTTCGGGTTCCCAATCGGTGCCAACTACGAGTTGGTCAACTACACCCAGCTCCAGGCGTATTGGGAGCGCCTCGCCGGCCAATCCGACCGGATGGTTCTCGATACCATCGGCTTTACCGAGCAGGGTCGGCCTCAGCTCATGTCGATCCTCACCTCACCTGAAAACCACAGGAACCTGTCTCGGTACCGGGAAATAGCGAGATCCATGGCTCTGGCCGAGGTGGGGACCGAGGAGGAGGCCCGCCGACTGGCTATGGAGGGGAAGGCTGTGGTGTGGATCGACGGGGGTTTGCATGCCACCGAAGTGGTGGGAGCCCAGCAGGTCATCGAGTTGGTGTACCGTCTCAATACCGCCTCGGATCCGGAAACTCTCAGGTTCCTCGACGATCTCATCATTCTGGCCGTTCATGCAAACCCGGATGGCATGGAGCTGGTATCCAACTGGTACTACCGGACCGACGAGGCCGGAGGGACTCCTGAGGACCGTAACACCAATGGAATCCCCGTCCTGTATCACGAATACGCCGGCCACGACAACAACCGCGACTTCTACATGGGGAACCTGGCAGAGACGGAGAATATGCTCCGGGTCCAGTATCGGGAGTGGTTCCCCCAGATCATCTACAACCACCATCAGACCGGGCCCACCGGCACCATCATGTTTGCCCCACCATTCCGGAACCCCCCGAATCACTTCCTCGATCCCCTCATCATGACGAGCCTGGATCAGGTAGGCTCAGCCATGCACCACCGTTTCGTCCAGGAGGGGAAGGGTGGTACGACCATGCGGTCGGGGGCAGGGTACTCTATTTGGTGGAATGGCGGGCTGCGAACTACTCCCTACTTCCACAACGCCATCGGCCTTTTGACGGAGATCCGTGGAGGGCCCAATCCTCAAGAAGTCCCCTTCGTCCCCTTCCGACAGTTGGCCACCACCGATATCCCGCTTCCGGTTGAACCCGGACCCCTGTTGATGAAGACTGTCATCGAATATTCCCAGACCGCCAACTGGGCCGTGATGGACTATGCCTCCAGGAACAAGGACCTCCTCCTGTTCAATATCTGGCGGATGGGCAGGAACTCGGTGGAGAAGGGATCGAGAGATTCCTGGACCGTCCGACCAGCAGACATCTATGCCGCCGCGGAGGAATTCGGTGGCATGAACTCGACCGGGTCCCCGCAGGACTATGCCCGGTTCCTCAAGGACCCGGGGAAGAGGGATCCCAGGGGATTTGTCATCCCATCCGATCAGGCCGATTTCCCCACCGCCATCACTTTCGCCAATACCCTGATCAAGAACGGCGTGAAGGTCCATCGTGCCACGGCGGATTTTTCGCTGGAGGGGAATCGTTACCCATCGGGATCCCTGGTGGTGTCCACCGCCCAGGCCTACCGCCCCCACGTGCTCGATATGTTCGAACCTCAGGACCACCCGAACGACTTTGCCTACCCCGGGGGCCCCCCGATTCCACCCTACGATGCCACCGGGTGGACGTTGGCCTATCAGATGGGGGTGGAGTTCGACCGGGTCATGGACGGCCTTTCCGGGCCCTTCCAGGAGGTCCAGGATCTCCTGGATCCCATGCCCGGCCAGATCACGGGATCCGGTGAAGCGGGGTATCTCCTCAGCCACGAAACCAATGCGGCCTTCACCGCCATCAACCGACTCCACGCTCTGGGACACGAGGTGTACTGGCTGAGAGATGTGTTCTCCGCAGCGGGCACGACCCACCCCGCGGGCACCTTCTTCATCCCGGACGAGGGGGGGGTGGGCAGGGCGCTAGCCGACTTGGCCCTGGGGTTGGGCGTGGACTTTCATAGGGTGGCCAGTGGTCCTACCGGTGCGGCGCTGGAGTTGCGGAAACCCCGGGTGGGTCTCTGGGATCGCTATGGTGGCGCCATGCCTTCCGGGTGGGCCCGCTTCGTTCTTGAACAGTTCGACTTTGACTTTGAGGTGGTGTTCCCTCCGGAACTAGATGCAGGGAATCTGGCGGACAAGTTCGACGTGCTCATCTTTCCCGATGGCGCGATCCCGGCGGTGCGAGCCCAGGCCGGCGGCCAGGGAGGGTACGGCCGAGGTGGGGCCCCGGATCCGGCCACCATTCCCGCGGAATACAGGGATCGAATGGGGAGCGTCACAGCCGAAACCACTGTACCCCAACTCAAGGCATTCCTGGAAGAGGGCGGGACCATCATCACGCTCGAGAACTCCACCAACCTCGCGTACCACCTCGATCTTCCCCTCACCAACCACCTGTTGGACGCCGATGGTAGCCCTCTCCGGCCAGAAGAATTTTTTGTGCCGGGGTCCCTGCTCCAGGTGTCAGCCATGGACGAGAGCCTGGTGATGGCAGGAATGGCCGACGAATTCATTGTCAACTTCGCTCGGAGTCCGGTGTTCTCGGTCTTGCCCGGGGCGCCGGGGATCAAGGTCCTTGGCGGTTTCGCCGACACGACCCCTCTCCGGAGCGGTTTGGCCTGGGGGCAGGAGAAGCTCGAAGGGGGCGCCGCCGTGGTGGAAG
>CBDUAX010000579.1:0-3192 GCA_965365235.1 uncultured bacterium | reverse complement strand
CGAAGACCCGATCCAAGCCTCCCTCTTTTTCCACAAAGGCCAGCCAACGACCATCGGGGGATACAATGGGGTTCCTTCGGGTTCGGCCATCCCCGGTGCGGAGGGGCCCGAGCTCTCCTGAGCCTGCCGTAGACGCCGTGGCCATCTGCCACTGCTCGGGAGATTGAACGATGGCGGTGCCCAGGATCTGGCTGCCATCCTCTGAGAGGGAAGTTGGCCAGAAAGGGTTCTCCGCCGGGAGGATCTCCTGCCATTCGGCCCACTCCCCGTCCGAGTCAACTGGATGACGGCCCAGGGCTCCTCCCCTGGAGTAGAAGAGTGATCGGCTGTCGTGGGCCCAGACCGGGGCGCCTTCGTTGGCGCTGCTGGCGGCGATCCGGTTCCAGATTCCGGATCGACGGCTGAGTACATAGAGGTTTGCGCCGGCCTCGGCGGCAACATAGACACGGTTTGGAGAGATCCGGACGACACCGAAGGCCTTCTCCATGGCGTCGAAGAGGGTCTCGTTCCCCTCCCGATCCACCCAGACCAGGTGTCTGGGGAGGGTCTGTCCGGCCTGATAGGGTCCCGGCACGTAGACGAGCACACCCGTCTTCGAAATGTCGAATTCTGATGCCAGGTTCGAAAGGACGTGGACTCCCTCCACGATGGTGGCTGGTTCCCCCGACACCTGAAGGCTCTCAAGATCGAAGGGGATGGCCTTGAGGGTGCTCCCCTGAGTGTAGAGGATGTGGCCGCTCTCGGAGTAGCGGGGGTTGATGCCGTGCTCCGGTATTATGGTCAACTGGCCGTCTGAAAAAGAAATGACCCCGATCTTTCTGTTCTCCAAGCCGGTGCCAAATCCCACGGAAACCAGGGCACCTCTTCCATCCGGTAGCAGTGCCGGACGGTGGTAGCCCGTGGCGTCGCTTGAAGTCTCGAAGCCGGCCACCTCTTCATAGTCGAAGCTGCCGTCGGTTTTGACCCTTCGGAGAGTGTTTCCGAACCTGGCGATCATAGTGGTGTCTGTTTCGGCCACGATCCAGGGATTCCCACCCCAGATCTTTGTCATGTCCCCACCCCCAAGGGGCGCCTTCCACATCCAGGCCTTTTTTCCGAAGAAGAGCCACTCGTTGTTGGGTGAGATATGGGCGAAATACGGGGTGTCCCCCAGACCTGAGACCTCCCGTGCTTCCCTTTCGCCCATGGGGTGCACAAATAGCTTCCATCCATCTCCTCGGTTGGCCTGGTAGACCACGTACTGCCCATCGTCTGAGATGTCGATTTGCCAAGGGCGGGCCCCCGGCCAGTTGGAGTCCACTGGGATGATGGATGCCTGTTCCCCCTCCGACCCTTGCGGCGTTGTGGGAGCGCATGCCACGGCCAGCAGAGGGACTACCAGAAAGACGAAGAGGGAAGGGAAGATCCTGGGAATGGGAGAAAACGGCGAGGCGCCCATGGGGGAATCTCCTGCTGCGAGGATGTGTGTGAGAAAGGGAACTGATACGCTTCGCCTCCAGGAAACGCAACCCAGCAGCGCCTAAGCTTTTCCCTGGGTTTGAGACCCTTGGGCACGCGCCCAAAGGAGATCCTCAAGGTGGGCTCCGGTGCGAAAACTATCCCCTTCCAACAAGAATGAATGAGCTCTGGGGAGGCCCCCAAACTCCTCCCCGGAACTCACTCACTCCTGGTCTGACGAAGGGGGTCAGCCCGTTCTTTTCACCGTCAGCTTGGCGGCCGGGCCCGTCCAACCGTGGGCGGCAGGGGTCAGGTCCCCGTAGTCCCCGATACCGTCGTGATGTGTGATCACCCCGTTCTCGGCCAGATCGGGATTGCTCATTCCGGTTCCGGGCTCCGAGCTCGATACCCCGGAAAGGACAGGGCAGGGGGGCACCAGGTCAGCGAAGTCCTGGGTGTTGATCTCGGTCCCGGCATCATAGCCGGAGAGATAGAGATGGAGCTCCTCCCCAACCTGGTTCGGCAGTTTCGCTCCGGACACGCCGGTGAACCCGTCATTGGTGCAGATCATCATGCTTACGAAGGACACGAACTGGGAGCCCGGGTCCGCTGTCAGGGAAATGGTAACGGCTTCTCCAGGTGCAAGCGGTCCCTCCAAGCCCATACCGGAAACAGCGACCCCATACGAGGAAACATGCCGGCTACCGGACACCCGTTCCAGCATTGGGTCCAGATTCCCGTTCTCCGCGATCTGTTGAATCCCGAAGCTGGCTGGACTCCCCACGGAAAAGAAGCCAAGGGCCCCGCGGTGGATGGCGATGAGGGGTGGCGTGAAGTGCTGACCGGTTTCGGTGAGGTTCTCCACGGTCACCTCGAAGGTCCGGGTCGGAGCCGCATCAGAGAATTCTGCGGCTTCCTCAAGAGAATACGCCGCCTCAGGGGCCGTGATGGTCTCCATTCCCGAGTCCGTACACGCGGCGAGGGCCCCGAAGGCCATGAGGGAAATGACTGCTCTGTTCATTGCTACTCCCGAGCTGTGGGTGGGTAAATAAGGGCACTCGGGAGGAGGGCAGGGAACGGGCCTTTTCCCGTCTTCCTGCGCCAAGAGTCCAACTCCTTGAAACTGAAGGACTTATTGGCGAAGGTTGGCTGAATCAGCCGGGTTCCCTGTGTTCCACGGAACAGTCCCGAAGACATTTGGAACGTTCCATGAAACACATGAGAGCGCTGGCCCTGATACCCGTTGAGGGTGGCTCGGAATCTCCGGGCTATTCTCTGGGCGCCTCCGGCCTCGTTGTCGTGGCGCGATGGATGGCGTTGAATACCAGCTTGTAGGTGCCCCGGGGCTGCCCTCGGAACTGAGGCCGGAATCCGAAGAGGACCACCTGGCCTCTCCCCAGGGCGACACTGACCATGGCCGGTCGACCTGCGAGATATCTCTCCTCACCCATGGCCCAGCCGCTCATGAGGAGATCCTCCTCTGCGTACCTCACTACGACCTCCACAGGGGGCGGGGGAGCCTCGGGGATCGGTTCGCGGCCACCCTCGCCGGCACGGGGAAGCCTGACGATCTCGAATGCCCGGCTCTGGGAAAAGGAAGCGGCGACTTGCTTCTGCATTCCGAAGGCCAGGGGGTGATCAGTGTCGATATCGGCTCGGATCAAGGATCCTGGCACGAAGAACTGCTCAGGCGGAACGCCCTCGACCAGATTTCGCACCGGAAGTCCGAACTGGTCGCCGGCCGCTTCGCCTTCG
>CBDUAX010000578.1:0-3195 GCA_965365235.1 uncultured bacterium | reverse complement strand
GTCTGGGTCTGCCGGCGAGCCTCGTCGCGCTGGCCGAGAGCCGTCCCAACCGCCGACCCGAGGATCCCGAGGCTAATCGCAACCACGCCCAGCCCGGCCCAGGGAATTTTCCTTCGAGGGGGCTTCTTCCTTGGCGGCCGCCGTCGTTCCCGTGGTGGTGGTTGGGGGGAAGGGACCGAAGGTACCTCACCCAAGGGCGGTGGCTCCGGCGTCGGAATCTCCCCATCCAGTGTCGGGGGCTCGATGGGAGCGCCAAAATCGGGGCCCTGAACGAGGTCCCCCGCGAACTCACCACCCGGCGTGGCCGGAGGCACCAATCCCTCCGCTGGGGGCAAATCTACAAAATCGGCATCGAAGACTGGTGCAAGGGGCTTTTCTCCTTCGTGCTCACCGGCGATAACCGCATCGAAGGCGGACGTATCCACCAGATCGGCGCCCATCTGCAAGTCGTCACCAAAACCCGAGTCCAGAACCGGTTCCGTTCCCTGCGGAACCTCGGCTTCCAGCGGGGCTTCCCTGCCCCCTTCTTCCGGGGGTTCACCCACGGGGGGCCCACCCTCGAACTCTGGTGTCGACGGCTCTGGGGTTTCCGCCGGGGTTGGGTCCGAGTCAGGAGTAGTGAGGGGGAGATCCGGTACAGGTTCAGGCGATTCATCTGCCTCCAGGAGAGGGGGATCTCCTTCCCCAAATCCCTCGGCCAGTTCAATCCCTGATTCCAGGCCGAAGTCGGAGGTATCCAGGGTGGACTCGAACGCCTCCAGAACCTCCTGTTCCGGGGTTCCTGGGGTGTCGACCCCGACCTCCGACAGGGTTGGGACTCCGTCCCCTTCGCCTTCAGCCGACTGGTCCGGCTCTATGGCCGACTCGTCCGGTTCTTTCGCTGGAGTTCCCAGTGGGCCCAGGGTTGTTACGACCTTGATGGAAGCGGGCCCGAGGTGTTCCTCCGCCGACTCGCCTCTGGCTGCAAGAAAAACGATATCGGTAGCACGGCTCAGGATCTTGCCGGCCCCGGAAATGTCGGTGGGGAGGAAAAGGAGCAGCGTTGCGTCAGCTTCGGAAAAGCCACCCGCAAGATCGTTCCACCGGGGGTGCCCCAATACTTCTTCAGGGTCGCCGGGGGGAGCGCCTGCAGGCGCAAAGAAGATGGCATTGTCCAATGCCGCCTTGGCGATGTGCTGAATAGAGGCTCCGAAGAGGAAGGCGTCGGAAACCCCTTCTCCGTTCGAAAGTCCCAACGTCTGATGCAGCGTGGGTTCCTCGAGGCCGAGATCCATGAGAAAGACCCGCAGGCCCACCTGCGCCCACTCCCCGGCGATCAATACCGCGGCCCGGCTGGCCCAGTCCCCCTGCCGGGCGAACTCCGTAGCAGCAAGGACCACCACCCTTCCTTTGCCGCCTGATGGGAGTGCGGATGGCGCAGATTGATCCGGGAGTTGCCCGGATTCTACGTCAAGAAAGTTCCAGCCTTCGATTCCGTCGGCCATTTGACCCCAGGGGACTGATTTGGAACTGGAGACGGGTCCAGGCGGTGGACCCGGATTCGGGCCCCCGCCCCCCTCTTCGATCGAGAAGGTAATGTGAGCCGGTGCAGAGGGGCAATCGGTCTTTTGACCCAAAAAACACTCGGCTCGCCCCAGAAAAACCCGGCTTCAGGGAGCAAAAACCCTTGTCGGGGCATCGCCCCAGAGGAGCTCCAACTGATAAAACTCCCGGGCGAGAGGATGAAGTACGTGAACCACGAAGTCGACGAAATCCATGAGAACCCAACGGGCACGGTCGAGTCCCTCGACGTGCAAGGGTTTGATCCCGACCCTGGCGAGCTCTTCCATGATGTGTTCGGCGATGGCTTTAACCTGGATATCGGAATTGCCCGTGGCCAGAACAAAAAAATCCGTCGCGGAGGAGATCCCCCTGAGGTCCAGTGCGATGACCTCCTCCGCTTTCCGTTCCAATGCAAACTCCGCCGCTTGGAGCACCTCACCGGGGAGGTCCTCCGCACTCGGAGGGCCACCAGGGCTGATGGGAGGCTCCCTCACCCCTCCTCCCGCTCCACCTTGACCTCGACCTCTACCTCAACCTCAGCGTGAAGCCGGATGGTGACCATGGAAGCGCCCAAAGTCTTCAGCGGCTCGTCCAGGATGACCTGACGACGCTCGATCTTGAAGTCGAGCCCGGTCTCGTTGGCCCGGTCGGCGATGTCCCCACCCGTCACGGACCCAAAGAGCTTGCCGTCCTCGCCGGCCCTGGCATGGAAGGTGAGGGCAAGATGGTCCACCTGGGCAGCCCGTCTTTTCGCCTCGAGATAGTCCCTCCGCGCCCTCTCCTCTTCTTTTACTTTCTCTTCTTCCAGGCGGCGGATGTTCCCCTCGCTGGCTTCATAGGCCAGACCCTGGGGGATCAGGTAGTTCCGCCCGAACCCCGGCTTCACATCGACGATCTCACCCGGATTTCCCAGGTTTTCCACGACCTTCCTAAGGATCAACTTCATGGAATCGTTCCTCAACTCGAGCGACTCGGGCCCGGCCCTTGGGGCTCATGCCCCAACCGAACCCGAAGGTTGAGCCAGGTATCCCCCAGCCCGAAAACAAACGCACCCGTCAGAAACAGAGGCGCGGCGATCACAAACAAGACGGCAAAAACCAGACTGAGCATCACTGTGGGCCCCCCGAGGACCACCAGGAGGACAGCCACCCCGCGTAGGGCGTAGAGGGCGCCCATGAAAACGACGGTGTTGGTACCCAATCGCTCCAGGACTCCGGATGTCCCTATCACCAGGAAAAAGCCGCAAATGAGGACCCACACCAGCTGATCGTTGAACCGGAAGTCCACCAGGGGTCCGATCCCGATCTCGGTGGCTCGACTCAACCTCAGGTACAGCCACCATGCCGTCCCCAACGCCGCAAGAGATGCCAGGCCCAACAGAGCCGGAAAGATCATGCCCTGGAGGGAAAAGACCTCCAACATCCTGGCCTCCATTTCCACGGAGATCACCTCCGGCCCGAGTATGCTCCGGGCAGCTTGAAGACTCAGGCCCGACATTTCCCTTATCCGGGATGTCATAGCCCAGTCAACCACAGCCCACTGCCCTGGGCGCCTCCAGAAAAGGAGCCCCATCGCCGCAAAGGCCCCACCTACCGCCACCAGACCTCTCGAAACGAAAGCTCCGCTGGGCCAACGGAGAGTCACGGCCAGGAA
>CBDUAX010000577.1:0-3200 GCA_965365235.1 uncultured bacterium | reverse complement strand
AGATCACGGGAGGAAAGATCCATGGGCCGGGGGGAGCCGGTGAGCTCCTGGGTGTGAACCCGAACACCCTGCGGTACAGGATGAAAAAACTGGGGGTTCCCTTCAGGAAGAAGCGGGAATCCATCTGACCCCCCGTCGGCCGCCAAGCGCCAGCGCCCCGCAACTTCCGACACAGCTTTCATGCACCCTTCGGCGGTCGGGTCGAGGCAACCCGATTGAAGCGGGAATCATAGACTCGACAGCGTTTCTAGAAAAAAAGAAACTGGCCGGAATACCACAGAGCAGCGTTGATGCCAAGTGTGGCCAAAAGCACTGTGTTCGGCATTTGCCGATACACGGGGTGAGATAGGGCGAAAGTGCAGCGGCTGAACCAACAGATCCGAGAAGTGGATTTGGACCCCCTTCCACACCTCCCAGCGGGACCTGAACGATCAGAATCCCGAGGTCTTCAACGGGATGGTGGAGGAGATACTCTTTTCAGCCAACCTGGGGGTGGAAATCCTCCGAACGGATTGATTCTGAGGGACGAGTTCCTGCGCAAGCAAACTTTTGTTTCGCGGATGGCGGAGGGAGACCAGCGATGGCTCGGTTTCCCCCTGGTCGAGACCACAGTAGCGGATCCCCTCCGCCGTCCGCCCGAAGAGGTCAGACAACAACCTCCCGGCGGCATTGTCTCCGAAGGGCCGTGGTAGTATCATGCAGTACGATGACTGATATCAAACATACCGGAAACGGCCTGAAAGAAACTCCTTCGGGCCGGTTCCTGCTCCGCATCGATCCCAACCTCCACGCGGCCCTGCGGACGGCTGCGGATCAGACTGCCCTTTCCCTGAACGAGTATTGCGCCAGAAAGCTAGGTGGCCCGGGGGTGGGGTTCGGTGATCCGGGCTGGCAGGCCGTGGAACGAGCCGCTGCCGTTGTGGGGGGGGCGCTGATGGGTGTAGCGGTGTACGGATCCTGGGCCCGTGGAGAACCCATGGAGACATCCGACGTGGATATCATGGTCGTGGTGGATCCTTCCACTCCTATCACGAGGGGACTGTACCGGCGTTGGGACGAGAAACCCGTGAATTGGGAAGGGAGAAGGGTGGAGCCCCACTTCGTCCATCCTCCCCCTATCGGTCACATGCCCACCGGAACATGGGCTGAGGTGGCATTGGACGGTATCGTTCTTTTCGACCAGGACCTTGCTCTGTCCCGACGCTTGGTCCAAATACGGAAGCTGATCCTGGAGGGGTCCATTGAGCGTCGGGAAAGCCACGGCCAACCGTACTGGGTGAGGAGGGGATAGCGTGCACAACACCGAATTGGCCAGAGACTACATCCGGCGAGCCACCGTCCGTCTCCTTGCGGTCGACGTCTTGTTCGAAGCAGAAAGCTGGGCAGACGTGGTACGTGAGTCGCAGGAAATCGTTGAGCTGGCTCTCAAGGCATTGCTGCGGAGCGAAGGGATAGATCCACCCAGGACCCACGATGTTTCCGACGTTCTCCAGGCCGAATCTCATCGACTCCCGGATGGCCTACGGGGGGAGCTGGAGAATCTGGCCCGGATCTCCAGGGATCTGCGGAGAGACCGAGAACTGGCGTTTTATGGCGCCGAAGATCTGACCCCTTCGGGGTTTTACACCCGTGAGGATGGGAAGCGGGCCCGGGGCGACGCCCGAAAGGTCGTGGAAGTGGTGAAGCCACACATCGCACAGGGTTAGGGGGGCCTCGCCGTTTGGCTCGGCGTTGAACACGGGTCCCCAGCCGTCGGCAGATGATCATCTTGTAGAGAATCCTGGAGAATGATGGCTCGGCCAGGCCATCTGACGCCGAGGGACGGAGTTGCCGTAGGATCTCCTCAAAGACCCTCCCGCCAGCAGACGTTCCCGCTCATCACATCGAGCACCTGCTGACGCTCGGCTCCTACACCGTCTTCGGCATGGTCGTGGAGGAGGTCAGTGGGGAGGGCTGGGCCGACGATCTGAAGCACCTCATCCCCGATCCCCTCTGCATACGTGCTTCGAGCTTGGACCTGCCGGGTCCGGAGGTGGCCACGAGCATCGGCCGAGCCCTTCCCAAAAACGCCAGCAGGTCCCTCAGGAACCGCGGGGGGATGCTGCCACCCCTTTTAGCCGGTTGGCGGGGGTGTCACGTAAACCCCGGCGAAGAGCACGGTCCCGGAAAAACGCTCCCTGAGCACGAAGAGGAAGGGGCGGTCCGCTCTGAGGGTGAACCGGTCCGGGACCGCGGACTCCCGGAGCTCTACCACCGTCACCCCAGCGGCCTCGGTCCCCTCTTCGTCGACATCGACATAGGACTTCTGCTTCACCTTGCTCACGTAGAGCCCTCGCTCGAGTGCGAGGTCCGACAGGGCGCTGAAATCCGCCAGGCCCGGGACAAAGGCATCCACCATTCCCATGGCCTGTAGGGTCTCATTCAGGACCTTCTCCCACTCCATTCGGAAGCGGGGGAGATAAACGGTGCCCTCCTTGGCCAGGAGCATCTTCGTCAGGTCGTCCCAGGCCCCAGGGTCTAGGGAGGCTACCAACTCCCGGATGGAAGTGGCGGCCTTGGGTAGGACCACCGTCATGGAGAAGGCGGCGCCTCCGTAGGGCAGGTCCACAGCCTGGTAGGCTTCGTTTTCCGTGTAAAGGAGGGTGTCCGAGAGCTCCATGAGGGGGACGGTGGCAGGGCCCCCGCCCTCGGGGAAAAAGGGAGCGTTGGTTGTTTTGCTCTTGTCGAACTGGTTCCTCCATTTCGCCTTGAAGTACGTGGCGTTGATAAGGAACATGACCGTGGCGGGATTGATAGGAATCTCAACGATTTCGTTGATCTTGCCCCGGGTCTCGTCTTTGACCCATCGGTTGATGATCCCCCTAAAGTAACGATTCAGAATTCTAAGTAAGGAAGGCTTTGATTTCCAGAATTGGGTGTCGTCCTCAGTAGTGAAACCCCGCGTGACCTTCTGGAGGTGCATACGAAGTTTCTCTTCCGCCAACTGATACTTGGCTCTTGCGACTTCTTGAGGGTCAGATGACTGAAGACTCGCCAGCGTGGCCGCGAGTTCACCTTCGTTTCCGGCGAGGTATTCTTTAGCGATGTCCACGTAGTCTGAGTCAGAAAGACTGTTGATGTAATTCTGAATCTCTTCAGCGGTCAAGGCGTTGAAGCTGGCGGTATGGGTCAGCGCCTCATTGATTATAGAACCAGCGATT
>CBDUAX010000576.1:0-3215 GCA_965365235.1 uncultured bacterium | reverse complement strand
TTGGCGAAAGCCTTGAAAGAGTGGTTACCCGGGAGAAGGGCTCCAAATTCCGCCAACCTTTCCAGGCTCAGGTCCTGGGCCAGCGGCCAACACGAGGGTCGGAAGAAGGGGGAGTGGGCTTCCGGCTTCAACCCGATCCGGTAGGTATAACCGCGGGCAGTGGCATGAAACCTGGGATGGAAATGCTCGGGCATGACTTCGACGGCTTGGACCCATATGTCGGAAGGGAGAAGTGCGTTCAGGGCCCGGTGGAGCTCCGGGACATCCCAACGGGAAGGGAGGGTCACAGCTGCTACCTGGCCGGTAGCGTGGACTCCGCTGTCGGTTCGCCCGGAGCCCACAACTGGATATCTTTCACCCGTCAGCTTTTTGAGGGCGTCTTCCAGTTCTCCCTGGACGGTTCTTCCTCGGGGCTGAAGCTGCCAGCCCATAAGGTAGGACCCATCGTACTGCAGGGTCAGGCGGAAACGGCGGTTGCGACTGGGGTTCACGCCGACAAGGTAGAGGGGTGGAGAGCAGCGTCAAGAAAGGTTGGCCGAAGGCGCCGAATCTCCGGCCCTTTGGCTGGCTTCTGACGGTGGTGGGTGTTGTCAAAACGATCTCCATCGGTTGATCCAATGGAGCAAAAAAGAGGACCGGTGATGGTGGAGTGGGAGCCTGGGAACGGAGCGGACCTCCGAGCCTACATCGAAGACGTTGCCCGGGGGCAGGCCCTCTCGGCCGAGAGGGCGGAAGATGCTTTCCTCCGGATCATCTCCGGGGAGGCTTCCCCCGTTCAGGTGGGGGCCCTCCTCATGGGGCTGAGGACTCGTGGTGTGCTCCCAAGCGAGGTGGCCGGGGGGGTTCGGGCCCTCAGGAGGGCCATGGTTCAGGTCCCGGCTCTGGAGCCTGAGGAGCTGGTGGACACCTGTGGCACCGGGGGCGGTTCCGTCACGACCTTCAATATCTCCACGGCCGCCGCCCTGGTGGCCGCAGGTCACGGCGTCCGGATCGCCAAACACGGGAATCGTTCGTTTACCTCGAAAAGCGGAAGCGCCGATGTCCTGGAAGCTCTGGGCGTCAAGATCGATCTGGGCCCCGAGGGAATGAGCCGAGTCCTGGAGGAGGTGGGAATCGTCTTCATGTTCGCCCCACTCCTTCACCCTGCCATGCGCCATGTCGGCCCGGTCCGCAAAGATCTGGGGATCACGACAATCATGAATCTCCTGGGACCGCTCACCAACCCGGCCGGTGCCCGCCGACAGATGGTGGGGGTCGCCGAGCCCGGGATCCTCTGGCTGATCGTGGAGGCGCTACGAGAGCTGGGGCACAAGCGTGCGTTGGTCGTCCACGGTGCACCTGGGATGGATGAGCTGAGCCCGATGGGACCCACTCAGGTGGCTGAACTGCGGGAAGACGGAGCGATACAGGAGGGAATGGTCACTCCCAGTCAGCTCGGCCTCTCGCCGGTGCCGGCGGATCAACTGGCCGGGGGGACCCCGGAGGAAAACGCGAAGATCATCCTCCGCATCCTGAATGGCAGGGACAAGGGTGGGGCTCGATCGGCCGTACTTCTGAATGCTGCGGGAGCCCTCTACGTGGGAGGAAGGGGAGGCTCCCTGCCAGAGTCGCTGGAGTTGGCCCGGGAGTCGGTGGACTCCGGAGCAGCCATGGCGAAACTCGAAGCGCTGCGGGAGGCCTCCAACGCGCCGGGATGAGAGCCGGAGATGTAGCGTCCTCTGGTAGCTGGACAACCGCTACCCTCCTGGAGGCGACCTCTCTGAAAGCTCCGCCGGATCCAAATCGTCAGTGAAGGTTCTGGGGTTCCGGAACGAGACTGACAGGGGAGTAGGAAGGGCGGACCACGGCCCGGAGGGTCCAGGGGCCTGGGATGGGGGCGGGGCTCCGTCGGCTCTCCGCCACCACCATCTCGGTGCTCTTCGGTGTCAGCTTCCCAACCAAAAAGGTGGTTCTCATCGTCTTCCCCTCCCTCAGAATCTGCGGATCAGCCCCACCACCACCCCTTGAACGGCCACTTCGCTGGCGTCGTACACCATGGGGCTCATGGTCGGGTTGGCCGGTTGAAGGCGAACTCGGTTCCCGGCTTCCCGGTATAGCTTCTTGACTGTGGCGTTCTCACCTTGCACCAGGGCCACCACGACCTCCCCATCCAACGCGGTAGACTGGGAACTCACAACGATGTAGTCCCCGTCCCGGATCTGCTCGTCGATCATGGAGTCCCCCTCCACCCGGAGGACGAAGTTGTCCTTCCCGGGGCGGACCATGTCCACGGGGACCGAGAGGGATTCCTGGTCCTGGATGGCTTCGATGGGGAGTCCGGCGGCCACAGCGCCCAGAAGGGGGAGTCCGATTGCAGAAGCACTCCCATCCTCCGGCACGGTCTCGATGGACCGGCTCTCGTTGTAGGACTTCCGGATATACCCCTTTCGCTCCAGATTGCTCAGGTGCTCATGGACCGTGGCCAACGAGGAGTAGCCGAAGGCCTTGGCAATCTCCTCGAAGCTCGGGGCGTACCCCTGATCCCCGATGAATCCGGTGATGTAATCCAGAATTTCCTTCTGACGCTTTGTGAGGGGCATGTCTTTTCCCTCCCAGGGAAGAAACCCGAACAAGAACCGAATACAGGATACCCGAACGTTGCCCGAAACGCAAGCCTCCCGTGCACCTTCCGGAATACTGGAAACCATCGTGGGGACCAAGCGCCTGGAGGTGCAGGCCCTTCTCCCCCACGAGGCCGAGCTGAGGAGCCGGGCCCACGACGCCCCGCCCGCAATGGATCTGGCAAAGGCCTTCCGGAGAGGGGAGGAGGTGGCGGTCATGGCGGAGGTCAAACGCCGGTCTCCAGGGGCGGGACCGATCCGGCCCGACCTCGATCCCGGAGAATTGGGAAAAGCCTATGAAGGTGCCGGAGCCGCCGCCATCAGTGTGCTCACCGACACCGAATATTTCGGGGGAACGCTGGGTGACCTGGAGGAAGTTCGATCTTCGGTGGCCATCCCGGTCTTCAGGAAGGACTTCATCCTCCATCCGGTCCAGCTCGCGGAAGCCCGAGCGGCAGGGGCCGATGGAACACTCCTGATTGCCCGGGTCCTCTCAGACTCCGAGCTGGCGTCGTTGTACGGAGAGGCTGTGGGTTTCGGCCTCACACCTCTGGTGGAGGCCACGACCGGGAGGAGTTGGACCGGGCCCTTTCGGCCGGGTCCACCCTGGGGGGG
>CBDUAX010000575.1:0-3236 GCA_965365235.1 uncultured bacterium | reverse complement strand
CCGCCAGTACTACTATTCCCGTCGTCGTTGGATATTCGGGCTTTTTATCGGGGTCATGTTGATGAACCTGATCGAGAACATGACTTTTCTTGATTCCCCCGAAAGGACGATTTGGGCGCGAGTCGAATATCTCGCCTTCGTCTGCGGCCCTGCCCTGATTGCAGCGATCTCGACGAAGGAGAGATTCCACGCAGCTCTGGGTGTGATCTGGGTCTGGGCGACGCTACGGGAGCTCTTCTGGGGCGGCTTTGGGCCCCAAGCGGTTGACGGCCTAGACCCAAGCCGTCCGATGTGGTCTACTGTAGTTGAGAACGTCCTTTCCGCCATCCTCCTGGTGGCAACTCTTTCCGTTTTCGTACGGCCTCTGGATTCACTTCTCAGTCGACTCGAGTCTCGGGTGCTGAAACGAATGGCGTAGGGAAATGGCCGACTCTTGATCGGAGAGAACCCGGGTTCGTGGCACACGTAACGCCCGGTTCAAGCACGGGCTCCAGCGTGCGCTGCCGCGCATAGACGCATAGACTGAGGACGAACTCCGCCCGGCCCTTCGGGATCTCACCGGACGGTCGGCACAGGTTGGCAGCGGACACACAGGAGTCCGGCTCCGATCTTGAACCGAATGGTTCGTTACAAAAAACCCCACCGAGCTTGAAAAACACAGGGTAAACCCGTATCCCATATTTGGGCTCCGACCCACACTCCTGCCGACTGTCCACTCGAAGAGGAGAGACGAGATGAAGCGGTTTGCGTTCCTTCCGGTGGTAGTTCTTCTCTCGGCCTGTGCAGCTCCAGAAGCAGAGGCAAACCCGCAGACCTCAGGTCAAGATTCTGAATTGGAGGGGGTATTCGAGTACTTCGGTACCCTGAAGGGGCAAAGTATCCTGACCGAAGGCCACCATGTATTCCTCTACGGCCCCGCCGACGGAAGTGGGCCGATGACAAGCCACGCGGGCACCTATGAGATCTCGGGCGACGTGGTAACCCACACGATCAATTACCACACCAACCCTGACCGTGTGGGGGACGTCTTTAGCTGGAGAATCGAGTCCACCGCCGGGGATACGGTCTCCTTTGTCACGATGGATGAGTCGGGGGAGATCACAGGACGGGGAAGGTCCTTGCGGGTGCGTTGAGTACTTGTCCCGACCATGTCTGCAGGTAAGGCACGAGATCTCCCTCATTCCCTGGAGGCTCGGATGACTCTTCGACAAAGTGTCGCTTTCTCCCGGATCCCACTCCTCCCTGCTGCCGTCCTCCTACTCTCTCCGCAAGAGTCGAATGCCCAGGGCCCGGAACTGGAGATGTCCGAATCTGCTGTGGCCGTGGATAACCTGGAGATCGCATACCGAATCGGCGGAAGCGGGCCTCCTCTTCTCATGCTCCATGGATTCACCTTCCCGGGTCAGGAGTGGGACCCCTTTGTAGACGACCTGGGGTCGCATTTTACCCTCATTATCCCGGACCTCCCAGGACATGGGCGTTCCCAGGACTTCCCGGGGGAATTCCTGTACAGAGAAACGGCACGTCTGCTGTTCGGTTTTTTGGACCAACTCGAGATCGACCAGGTCTCGGGGGTTGGACACAGTGCCGGGGCGAGCATTCTCATCCACATGGCAACCCAGCAACCAGGTCGAATCGAGGGAATGGTACTTGTCGCGGGTGGCCATCGAGTTTCGGAACAGGGTCGAGAGGCGATCGGCCAGCTAAAGCTGGGCGACATGCCTGAGAATGTCAGGGAGTTCTATCGCCAATACCATCCCGGCGGCGACGCCCAAGCGGAGGCTCTTTTCCAAAGGCTCCGGGCGTTGGCCAGTAACTTCGATGATTTTGACTTTCCTCCAGAACGCCTGGCCAAAATAAAAGCGAAAACTCTGCTCGTCTGGGGAGACCGTGACGCAGCCTATCCGGTCTCCGTGGCGACCGAATTGTACGAGGGTATTCCGCAGGCCTCACTCTGGGTCGTTCCTAATCAAGGGCATTACCCGGTTTGGGCCTGGCTGGGCGGGTCCACAGAAGCTGAGTCGATCTTCCCGTCAGTGGTCCGCGGGTTCCTGATCCAGTAGCCGCTGTGTCCCTGACCCGGACTCCGGTGGCGGCAAGACCGGACCCCCGGTTGGACTAGCCCATACCGGGGTTTTGTGTAACGCCCGTTTCCCGCACGGGCCCTCAGCCTATGCTCCTAACCTGGCGGGCAGTATCCTGAACACCACGGGCCCGGCCCTCCGGGACCTCGCCGGGCGATAGCAGCAGGATAGAGGCGATCGGGTAGGAGCCCGGCTCCGGCCGGGAACCGTTTGGGTCGTTACGAGAAATACCGGTGAGCTACTATCGGACTAGGTTCTCGAAGATCCAGCCATTCCCAGGAATACTAGGATCGCCCGATTGAGGCGAACCATGTCCTCGTCGTCGAGGCGACCCACCCTGGATCCCAGCCTTTCTTTGGATACAGTGGTGAGTTTGTCCACCATGAGCCTACTTGGGGCTCGCAAGCCATTCTTCCCTGACGGCTCGATCGCGATCCGAAAAAGGGGGGCGTCGGTGGGATCTGTAGTGAATGCGCAGATGGTGACGGAAGCCGTGGCATCGAAGCTGTCATCCTGGACGATGACCGCCGGACGAGGCTTACCTGTGTAGTCCCCCCCTCCAGCGATGGTCCAGATCTCACCACGGTTCATGCTGAGTCCAAATCGGAAACTGCGTCGATGAACTCTTGGTCCTCATAGGCCATCGCGCTTTCCGCAACGGCCAGCGACTGACGGTGGGCTTGGACCCGAAAAGAGGGAGCCCGGACATCCGGTACCCAGATCTGGATCGGCCGCAGTCCTTGCTCCCGAAGGCGTTCGCGATGCCTCCGCACCTTCTCTCGTGATGACGTGGTCTTTCCTGAATCAGCCATTCTCGTTCTCCCACTACAGGTTACATGTAACCTATTCAAACCAAGGTCGATGGGCAAGGAAATGGTCTGGGGATGCTTATGATTTCCAGCCAGAAGGGCCAGTGGAATGGGGGAATCGGTATTCCCCGGGGGGAGCTGAGGGTAATACCAACAAAAGGAACGGTATTTCTTCGTAACGCCCGGTTCAAGCTCGGGCCTCAGATCCGCTTTCGCGGAAGATCCCGGTGGCCTGTCGGAGAGCTTTGGCCCGGCCCTCCGGGATCTCGCCGGGTAAGGGTTGGGGGATTGTTGTTGGCTTTGGGATGTCCGGCTCCGATCTTGAACCGAATGGGTCGTTACC
>CBDUAX010000574.1:0-3246 GCA_965365235.1 uncultured bacterium | reverse complement strand
GTTCTTCATCGAGGGAAAGCTGGCCCGATTGGCCGAGGAGCACAGGCAGAAGGTCACTTATGAGTTCCGACTCGAGGTGCCGGACAAGGGGTTCGAGCTGGACGGTGAAGGTTGGGCGGACCGGGACATAGGGCCGAAAAAGATCCAGGACAAGCTGTATCTCATCACCTTCGCCACCTATTCGGAGGGCGAGGATCGGCCGTGGTCGGGAGAGCATGTCGTGGCCAAGAGCCGAGCCCTCACCATCGACCGGGACCGGAAGGCCCCCGGGAAAGACAAGGGGTTCTGCAGGATCCGGCTCCCCAACAGGGTGATGCTCAGAGCGGCCGACGAACTGGCCTATCCGGTCTGGGTGGCAAGGATCAAGAAGACGGACAAGGGGACCCTGGTTCCCACAGACCGCTGGACACTCCAGGAGACGGTGAGAGGACTGGAGGGCTCGATTCTCGGATAAAGGAGGTCATTCCTCGGGAACCCCCAGTAAGGAATCCAGAACGATTGGTCGGCGGTCCCAGGGCCTCGTTCGGGAACACTTCGCCTTGCCCACCCCTCCCTCCGTCTCTCATGTTCGGTGCTGGCTCAGCCAGGGAAACACCAGACTCCGGAACGGCCCTCGGTCGCCCCGGGGGGCCCTGTCTCTCCACACACGAGAGCCCAACTCATGTCCCTGACCACCCGCGTTCTACTTGGATTGATCCTGGGTCTGACCCTGGGGATTTTCCTTGCTCCGGCGGATACAGGCTTCGGCGCCACCGCTGTGACCTGGATCGAACCCATCGGCGGACTTTGGGTCAACGCCATCCGAATGACGGTGATCCCCCTCATTGTTTCCCTCCTCCTTGGTGGGATCGCAGCATCCGGGGCGAAGACGGTGGCCCAGGTGGGTGGCCGAGCGGTGGCCTGGTTCATTGGGCTCGTGGCGGGGACCACGACGCTGGGCGGAATCGCCGCTCCCTTTCTCTACCGGATGGTGGGGGCCGAAGACGTCCAGATCCCTGAACTGGTTTCCGCCTCGTCGGTAACCGACGTTACCCTGCCCCCCTTCCGAGATTGGTTCGTGGGACTCCTTCCTCCAAACCCGGTGGGTGCGGCCGCTCAGGGCGACATCCTCCCCCTGGTTCTGTTCACAGTCGTCTTTGGTCTGGCTGCAACCCGGATCGAGCCGGAGCTGCGGGAGACCATTACTCGAGGTGCCAGAGCCGTTTCTGAAGCCATCCTGGTGGTGGTGGATTGGATCCTGGCCACTGCCCCGGTGGGCGTCTTTGCCCTCACCTTCGCCCTGGCAGCCCAGACCGGAATCTCAGTGATCAAAGCGGTGGCGGGATTCCTCATTGTCGTGGCCATCCTCCTCACCGTGGCCACCCTCGCCCTCTACCCGTTGGTCCAGATCGTGGGTGGGATCCCCATGAAGCTTTTCGCCAAAGCCTGCGCCCCGGCCCAGGCGGTGGGGTTCAGCACACGCTCATCCATGGCCTCCCTTCCCCCGATGTTGGAAGAGGCAGAGCGTACTCTTCGCCTCCCCGACCAGGTCAGTGGCCTCGTGCTCCCGGCTTCCGTGTCGGTCTTCAAATTTGCGTCGCCAATGACCCGTATCGCCGGTTCGTACTTCATCGCCTCCCTTTTTGGGGTGGAATTGGGACCTCTAGAATGGGGGGCCTTGGCCGGATTCATGGGGCTTCTCAGCTTCTATTCCCCTGGAATTCCGAGCGGTGGCCTCTTCGTAATGGCCCCGATTTACCAGGCGTTTGGGCTCCCCATCGAGGGAATCGGGATCCTGATCGCCCTGGACCTGATCCCCGATATGTACCTGACCGTCGCCAACGTCACGGGCGACATGGCCGTTGCCGCAGTGATCGGAGGGAGGTCTAGAATGCCCGCCTTAGACGCGAAGGATTGACGCTCAGTTGACACCTAACTGGCATTCTAGGGACCCGGGATTGACCCATCCGAGGAACCGGAGGACTCAACAATGCCACGCGACGAGCTCTCTCTATTCCAGACCACCGATCGACGGATGTCGGAAATGGACGGCGCCATTCTCCGCAGCCTCGACCGGTTCATCGGACAGCTGATCCAGAGCACCTGGAAAGACTTCACCTCCACCCTTCGGATCCAGCGTGATCCACTGGACTACTCGGGGATCCACGCATTGGGGTCTCCGCGGCTGGTCCCCTATCTGGACCGCCCTGGCCTGTTCCTGGTGTTCGGCTCCCTCCCCGAGGTTCGGATCCAACACCTGGGTGCGTCCCAGACTACCATTCGTGGCCCCCTCAATTCCAAGTTGATTCCGGGACCCGACTTCACCCGGGGATGGCGATGGGACGCCGACTCCACGCCGATCCCCAGCTTCGCAGCCTGCGTGTCCATGGAGGCGAACTGGACTTTGGTCCCCTCCGTCAAGACGCTCCTGGCGCAATACCTGGCCCCACTTCAGGCCGCCTACAAGGATCACGAGGAAACCCCCTTTATCTAATCGGTTCGATCAACCGCGAGGCGCGCGCGCGTTTCGCGGGGCGCCCCCCAAGGGCATACCACTTGCTTCCATCGATCCCCTCGGGGCAGCTTTGCCTCCATGGGCTCGATCCTGTTCCTTTCCCTCTTCGCTCCTTTTTTCTCGGGTTTCCCGCAACTTCGGGTGTACGAAGCTGTACGGACCTCAACGCCCATCGTGGTGGACGGAGATCTCTCGGATGGGCCCTGGTCCCGGGCCTCATGGAGTGGAAATTTCCAGGACATCCGAGGCATGGGGTGGCCGGAACCGGCCCTCCGGACCCGGGTGAAGTTGCTCTGGGATGATGCATATCTCTATGTCGCGGCCGAACTGACCGAACCCCACCTCTGGGCCACCCTGACCCAAAGGGACGCCATCATCTATCGGGACGACGACTTCGAGGTCTTTCTGGACCCGGATGGAGACGGAGCGGACTACTTCGAAGTGGAAATCAACGCCCACGGCACGGTCCTGGATCTCTTCTTGAGCAAGCCCTACCGGGAAGGGGGAAGGGCCGACATCTCCTGGAATCTCACCGGCCTCCTGTCCGGCGTGGCCCTCCTCGGGACTTTGAATGATCCTTCGGACGAGGATCGGGGGTGGAATCTGGAGCTGGCCATCCCTTGGAATGGTCTGGTTCCGCCTGCAGCCAACCGGCCGCGAGGGGGAGCGGCGGTGGATTCATCCCCAAGGCCGGGGTCGGACCCTTACGGCCTTGGCGGGGAGAGAACTCGACCCGACCCCGGGGACGAGTG
>CBDUAX010000573.1:0-3246 GCA_965365235.1 uncultured bacterium | reverse complement strand
CCCCACGACGCCTCCTACTTCTTCTCCGAGTTCCGCCGCCTCGTGGACGAGGCGTGTTTTCCCGATCCCGGCTTCCCCGGTTACAAGGATTCCTCGAAAGTATCGGCTCGGTGGGGATGCCAGAGTGCGCCTCAGAAGCGCTCTTTCGGAGTCCCGGCCGATAAATCGGATCTCCTCTTGGTAGGGTGGATCGGTGGGGCCGGACGAATCGACTCCTTCAAGGGGTTGGTTTCCGATTCGGGTGAGAAGATCACGCGTTTTCTCGTCCGGCTCCCATCTCCCACCCACTGTGGATGCCCTCACTGAGGAGAACTGGGCGAATGCAGCTTGTGCATCACTGGTTCTCCCCACGCGAGCGAGGGCTTTCATGAAGAGGCGCAAGAACTCCTCGTCCAGGGGTTCCAGAATGCATAAGGCTTGGGCGGCTTCTCGGACGCCGGCCCAGTCGGCGGCGGCCTCACGATCGCTTAGCTTGGCTTGCGTCGCTTCTCGAAGGGTTTCCCGGAGGGTTCGTTCTCTCCGTTCGATCCAGCTGGAGAGGTCATTGGAGATGGAACCGTGAGCATGCCTGAGGAACCCCAGCGAAGCCAGTTCGGCACACTCGGAAAAACGGCCGCCCAATAGTTTCTCGTGGAAGGTTTCCAGGTCGGAGGAAGTGGTCCCCGCGGCGACTTGAACAAAGTCCCCCAGACATTCGAAGGGCGGTTGGGAGCCGGTCTTCTTTTTTGTGGAATAGAGAAGCTGGTTCAAGCGGCGACGAGTCCGTCTCGGGTCACCGTCCGGCCATAGTAAGGAGATGATCTCGTCACGACCGATGCTTTTGTCCGGTGCACCATAGACGATCCCCAACAGAGCCCGCTGGTAACTAGAGAGAGGGTGGACTGAGCCGTTGGTAGTGAGCGTCGGTCCCCCGAAGAGCACCATTCTGAAGTGGCTTTTCTCGCTGCTATTCTCAAACATCCTACCTGCTCGATCTGGAAGTCTGGCAGTGCGAGGAGGGAATGGTTCTCTCACGAATCTTCTTCCGAGTTGGTTCCTGAGGCAAACTTGCGACTCAAGAAGCCTGCGTAGAGCGTCCCCGCCGGCGTAGGGGTTGGATCCGTTCGGCCACCCGCATCCCTTGGCTGTGGACTGGGCTTTGGCCTTCCTGTGTCGGGGACCCTGGGTTCTCCACTTTGGGCCATGGCCCAAAGAGATGCCTGGAAAGCTCCGCGGAGAGGTTTTGTTCTTGAGCCTCTTGGTACAACCACGCCTCCACAATCCACTCCCAGCCGAAGCATTCCCGCATGAAAGACGGTCGGAGCCCGGTGAGGCGATACATCTGGTTGCTCAGGGAAAAACCGTCGGGATAGCCCAGGTCGAAGGCGATTGAAGAGAGGGTTGTCCCCTCGGTTTGAAGGTGGAGGGAAGCTCTCAAGATTCTCCCGAAGTGGAGCCAATGGGATGGAACTGGGAGGCCTCGTGACATGAACCGCCTGCCGAGGGCCCTCCGGGAGATATAGAGCGACCGAGCGAGACCGCTGACGGTTCTGAGTTCCGCAGAAAGATCGAGAGTCCTCCTGACCAAACGCCTCGTCTCCATGTCTACCTCGACACCGCGCCAGGTGAGGTAATCGGTTACTTCCAAATCAAAATCTGCAGGGAACCGTTTGAGGTAGGGAAGGAGGTCTTCTGGGTGGAGCTGTTCAAGGTGCGGGACAATGCTGTGGGGCCGGCAGTGCTCCATGAGCTCCAGGAGTTGATCCAGGCCATCGAGTTCAGAAACTGGTGGGAGAAGAATGAAAAGAGCCACCCCTGGGGGTCGGTCTCGAACAGCCCGAAAACCACGACCCCAGTCCCCCTCTTGGAGGTTCCAGAGGAGTGCAGCACCCCGAGGAGGCCGTGGTGTGGAAGGGAGTTCCGCCGGGTTTTGAATCGGCTCGATGCACTGGTAGGGGGGGAAAAGCGCGAAGAATCGATGGCCCTTCGTCTGGACCCGCATGGTCACCTCCGGGACGAGTAAGTTTGGTCGGGAAAACGATTCTATCGCCCTGCTATCATCGACCTATCAGCGAATCTCTGAGTTTTCGGCGGTGGCGACGATGATCGGATTGGATCGACCCCTGATGGGTGGGGTAGCCAGTGGCATGATCTCCGCCGCCATTCCCGGACCCCTGTCCACAGCTCGGTTTGTCAATCGGTCGAATCGATTCTTACTCCAAGTCCGACTTGAGGATACGGAGAGGGTCGTCGAGGCTCACATGGCTGATCCGGGCCGTCTTAGAGAGCTGTTGATTCCGGGGAAGCGGATCTGGCTCAGACCCGCGAATAACCCGGAGAGAAAGACCCGATGGACGGCGGTGCTGGTTGAGAGCCCTTGTGGCGAAGGGTTTGTCAGCCTCGACACGACGCTCCCGAACCGTCTGGTCAAGGAGGCCGTGGTATTGGGAGGCTTGGATGAACTGGAAGGGTGGGGCCTTCGGCGAGCGGAGGTGACATTGGGGCACTCCCGGTTGGACTTTCTCCTTCAGGACGCTCAGGCACGTAGGATGGCGCTGGAGGTGAAGAGCGTGACCTTGGTCGAGGAAGGCGTGGGACTATTTCCCGACGCGGTTACCGAGCGTGGCGCGAGACACCTGAGGGAACTTGCCGAAATCGCCTCCAGGCCCGGGTGGGAGGCTTCCCTTCTCTTTGTCCTCCAAAGGTCGGATGCAGTGCGCATCCAAGCCGCTCGTCACATCGACCCCAACTTTGCCGACGCTCTTCAAGAAGCAAGGAGCGCCGGAACACGGGTCCTGGGTCGACGCTGCCGGGTATTCAAGGATCGTGTGGAGTTGGGGACTCGGGTCCCCGTCGATATCATCTAACCAGCACGGGACATGGGTGGTTACGCCATAACGAACAGTCGGACTTGTTCTTAACCTCCCGGACTGCTAGGAGAACCCATGCGGGCCCGGTATTGGATGTCGGGTTGGAGCCGCCATTGACCGTCCTCTGCATTCCACCGTTCTTCGGTCCACTGAATGCCTCCAGCGGTGTTTGGGCTCATGGTCACCCTGAGGTCTCCTTCCGCGGGGGTTTCGCCGGGAGTTTGGAAGACCCAGGGCTGGCCTTCGGCGGGGGGTGTAGCTTCAAGCCTTTGGATTACGGCTAGGCGGGAATCCAGGCGGTACTCCACCCACATTTGGCCTCCGGGCTCGAAGGTTCTCACCCGGAAGATCTCCCAGGCTGTGTTCCGACCCACAGCCTGCACCCTCTCCATGATCC
>CBDUAX010000572.1:0-3260 GCA_965365235.1 uncultured bacterium | reverse complement strand
GGTCTCGGTCCGGGTCCTTCCCCACCACGACCCTCGGTTCCTGACGTACCAGCTTACGGTCTCCGCCAAGGCCTCCGAAACCCCCCGCGATGGCGCCCAGCCAAGCTCCCTGCGAGCCTTTGACGAATCCATGGCGTACCGCCGGTCGTGGCCAGGACGATCGGCCACGAAGATCAGGAGATCTTCCGGCAAGGACAATACCTTCAGGATCGATCCGACGACCTGCAGGTTCGTACGCTCTGCGTCCCCACCGAAGTTGTAGACCTCGCCGGCCCGACCTTTTTCGGACGCAGCCAGAATACCCCTGCAGAAATCCTCCACATGCATCCAATCCCTCACATTCAAACCGTCCCCGTACACCGGCATCTGCCTCCCCTCGAGGGCGCGGCTCACCATCAGCGGGATGAGCTTCTCGAGATGCTGCCGAGGACCATAGTTGTTTGAGCCTCTGGCGATCACAACTTCGGACCCGTGAGTATAAAACTCCGAGAGGACCAGGAGATCGGCGGCGGCTTTTGAGGCCGCATAGGGAGACCTGGGTTTGAGTCGGGATTGTTCGGTGAACTTCTCCCGGTCTCCGGTTTGGTCCTCAGGATCGATCCAGGGGAGCTCACCGTAGACCTCATCGGTGGAGACCTGCAGAAAACGGCCTACCCCCCTTTCCCGGGCAGCATCCAGAAGTACGTGCGTGCCGCCGACATTGGTCCGAATGAAAGGCGCGGCATCCTGAATGGACCGATCGACATGGCTCTCAGCGGCCAGATTCAGGATCAGGTCGGTGCCCTCCAGGAGATCCCGGACCAGGGCTCCGTCACAGATATCCCCCTCGACGAAGGTGTATCTCGGATCCTCTTCCAGGTCGGCTACGTTTTCCAGCTTTCCAGCATAGGTGAGGAGATCCAGATTCAAAAGTTCCCAGGTGGGGCGACTCTTGAGAAGAAGCCGTATCAGACTCGAGCCAATGAACCCCGCTCCACCCGTAAGAAGGACCTTCATAGGCAGGTCTGCTCCTGCGTTTGCCTCCGGTCCCGGACTTCCGCTGGGTCGGTCCCGCGCCAAGGCGATCTTGTCCACATCCTCCAACCGGGCACGTCAGACCTCTCCAGAAAAGAGGCGGCGGGAATCGGCTGCGCTCTCACTGGAAGGTCCAAACCAGGGGCACGATCCACGTCGTAAGAAAGATCACCAGGAGAGTGAGGGGGAGGCCGAGCCGGGCAAAATCCCCAAAACGGTACCCACCGGGGCCGTAGACCATGGTGTTCGTTTGATATCCGATGGGTGTGAGGAAGGAAGCCGAGGCCCCGACGGCGATGGCGATGGCGAAGGGGCGCGGATCGAGCCCGGCGCTGGATGCCGTCGCCATGGCAAGGGGAAACATCAGGACCGCCGCGGCGTTGTTCGTGATGATCTCCGTCAGGAGGATCGTCGTAAGAAGGACCCCGACCAGGATCCCTCGGGGCCCGAGCTCGGCCGTCATACCCAAGACCGTCTCTGCCGCCAAAGCCGCCAGGCCCGACCGTTCGAGGGCGGCTCCCAACCCAAAAGCCGCCGCAATGAGGAGGATCACTCTCAGATCAACAGCTTCCACGGCTTCCAGTGGAGTCATGATCCGGAAGGCCACGAGAAGAAACGCTCCCAGAAGTGCACCCTGCAGGATTGGCAAAATCCCCAAAGCCGCAGAAGCCACAACGCCGAAGAGGATTCCGGCGACCAAGAAGGCCTTCCGACTGGAAACGGGAGGGGTTCCCCCGAGGTGGCTGACCACCAGAAAATCTCGCCGATGCCGCCAGAGGGTTTTGAACTCTGGACCAGCCAGGAGAATGAGGGTATCCCCTGCCCTTAGGCTAACATTCCGCATGTTGGCTTGAAGGGGTTCCCCGGACCGGTGGAGGGCCAGAACCGCGGCTCGGTATTCCTGGCGGAAACGAATCTCCCGCACCGTGCGCCCGTTCAAGGGGGAATCGGCACCGATCACCACTTCAAAGTAGGTGTGGCCCGCCTCCTGAACCTCCAGGGGATGCCCTTCCTCCACCAGGGAGAGACCACGGACGGTCTGGAGGTCCAGTACCGTATCCGAACGTCCAGCAAAGGTCAGAAGGTCACCCCCTTTCAGCTCGGCCTGAGGAGAGGCCGGCGCTATGATCTCACTACCCCGTCGGATCTCCACCAGAAACAGTCCCTCCAAACGGAGCAGGCCCGCCTTTTCCACCGTCGTGCCTTCCAGAGGGCCCCCGGGGGTGACCACAAGGTCCACCGTATACTCTCGAAACTCCTCCTGGAACTCTCTTAACGAGCCCCGGCGATCCGGCAGGAGGATCGGGGCCAAGAAGAGGACCAGAACGATACCGCCGAGGGCCAAGGGAAGACCGATCCCAGCGATCTCGAACATCCCGATGGCCGGAAGACCCTCGGAGACCAACAGGCCTGAGACCACGATTGTGGTGGAGGTTCCGATGGCCGTCACCACGCCCCCGAGGATGGCGGCAAAGGAAAGCGGCATGAGGTATCCGGAGGGGTTCTCTCCCCTCCGGCCGGCCCACTCCTCCACCTGCGGGGCCACCATGGCCACGATGGGGGTGTTATTGAGGAGAGAGGACGAAGCGGCGACAGGAACCAGAAGCTTGGCCATGGCCCAGCGACTCACGCCAACGACCCTGTTCGGTTTCCTTGGGGACCCGCTGAGAAGCGTCCTGAGCAGCGGCTGAAGGCCACCAGTCTTCTCTACCGCCCGAGCCACCACATACAGTGCGGCCACGGTGAACGGCGCAGGGTTCGAGAACCCGGACAAAGCCTGTTCCGGGGTGATAATCCCAAGGACAAGGAGGACGATCACAGCTCAAAATATCACCAGAGCCGGTCCCGCCCTCCCCCGAAACAGGAGGGCCAGGGTCACCGCCAGAACGGCTGCCGTGGCCGAGACGTCGAAAGTCACAGAGAGCTGTCCTGCAGCAAATGGGTATACCGATCAGAGTGGCTTCCAAACAAGATGTCCCTCGCCACCCCTCGAAGAAACAACGCCTCTTTCCAAGGGTCTGGCATGTTTCAGTCCGCGACGGGGCCGATGTACCCCTCTTTTTCCAGAAAGAGGTACACCACCTGAGCGGCCTCCTCGGGAGTGATGTCGCTGGTGTCCAGGGTCACATCGGCATCCGTTGGAATCTCGTAGGGATCCGAAACCCCGGTGAAGTCCTTGATGATCCCAGCCTTGGCCTTGGCGTAAAGGCCCTTGCGGTCACGTTCCTCGCAGATTTCCAGTGAGG
>CBDUAX010000571.1:0-3271 GCA_965365235.1 uncultured bacterium | reverse complement strand
GGCCGAAAGCCTCAACAAGGTCGTCATCGCCGGCATTTCTCCCCGGCGCTATGCCGACACGGCGTTTCCGCCTGACGTGATCGTCGAGAAGGTGGGGATCAGGGAACAGGTGGTCTGGTGTCTGCCTCCCAACGACGAGGACACTCAGATGGCCGCGGAGGACAATCTCCGCATGTATCTGGCCAAGGTCCAGAAGACGGCGCCCTTGGTGCCCTTCGAGGCGGAGGAAGAAATCAGCAAAGACCTCCTGGTGGTGGGAGGTGGGGTTGCCGGGCTCACCGCGGGCCTGGAAGCGGCCAAGGCCGGATACAAGGTGACGCTGGTTGAGAAGACCGAGTCCCTGGGGGGCTGGCTGGCCAAACAACACAAGTCCATCCCCACCAGGCCTCCCTACCGGGAGCTGGAGGACACAGGCATCGAGGACCTCATCGCCCAGGTGGAGGCGAACCCCCTTATACAGGTTTTCACCTCGGCCCACACCGCGGCGACGGATGGAGCTCCGGGCTTGTTCGACGTGACCATCGCTTCTACTGGGAACGGAAAGCTTGAAGGCGAGGTCCTGGAGACGGTAAGGGTCGGCTCCATCATCCAGGCCACCGGGTGGAGCTCGAACGATCCGAGAGGCTCTCTACCCTACGGTCAACTTCCGGACGTCATTCTCAATGTCGACCTGGAGGCGATGGTAAAGGAGACGGGCAAGATCACCCGCCCCTCCGACGGCAAGGAGGTCCAGTCCATCGCCTTCCTCCAGTGCAGCGCGTGCCGGGACAAGGAGAACCACTCCTTTTGTTCCTCGATCTGCTGCATGACCACCCTGAAACAGGCCCTCTATCTCCGTGAGACCGGAGCGGAAACCAAGGCCTTCGTCTTCTACGAGTTCATGAAAACCCCGGGGAAATATGAGGACTTCTACCGTCGGGCCCAGGAGGACGAAGGGATCTTCCTGACCCGAGGGGACGTGACGGAGGTAGCACAGAACGGGTCTGGGCTGGTCGTCACGGCTCAGGACACGATGCTGGGCCGGGATATTCAGGTGAATGTGGATCTGGTGGTCCTTGCGGCGGGAATGAAACCGAACGCCGCTGACGGGGAGGCCATTCGGGCCCTGGTGGACGCGAAACACAACGCCGTACACGGGGACTCGGACGCAAAGAAGGAAGCCGCCGCGGAGACCATCTCAACGTTCGGTCACCACGACGGCACGGAGATCCTGAACCTGAACTATCGACAGGGACCGGACCTGCCCAGCCTGGAGTACGGGTTCCCCGATTCCCATTTCATCTGCTTCCCCTATGAAAGCCGGCGGACCGGGATCTATCCGACCGGTGCCGCTCGCATGCCCACAGACGGGAAGGGAAGTCGTGAAGACGCCACAGGGGCAGCCCTGAAAGCCATCCAGTGTGTCGAGATGACCTCCAGGGGGGAGGCTGTTCATCCCCGTTCCGGCGATACGTCGTATCCGGACTTCATGATGTCCCGATGCACCAAGTGCAAACGGTGCACCGAGGAGTGCCCCTTCGGCACCCTGAACGAGGACGATGTGGGCACCCCCCTCCTTCATACGACCCGCTGTCGCCGTTGCGGGATCTGCATGGGGGCCTGCCCCGAGCGAATCATCTCTTTCAACGATTATTCGGTGGACATGGTGGGCACCATGATCAAGGCCGTGGAGGTCCCGGAGGAATGGGACGAGAAGCCACGGATTCTGGTGTTGGCCTGTGAGAACGATGCTTTCCCGGCTCTGGACCTTCTGGGACAGAACCGGCTCAAGGGAAGCCCGTGGGTCCGGACCATCCCGGTCCGGTGCCTGGGCTCGACCAATTTCGTCTGGATCACGCAGGCTGTTTCCGCGGGATTCGACGGGGTGATTCTCCTGGGATGTAAGTACGGGGACGACTACCAGTGCCACTTCGTGAAGGGGAGTGAGCTGGCCTCGGTCCGGGAGAAGAATGTTCGAGAGAAACTCGAACAGATGGCTATGGACACGGAGAGAGTGGAGCTCCATCAGCTGCAGATCGATGAGTTCGATAAGCTGCCGGAAATCTTCCAGAAATTCGAGGAGCTTATCGAAGAGATCGGCTACAACCCGTTCAAAGGGATGTGATGGGGAGGTGATTGACAGATCTGCCAGGCGGTCCGGGGAAGGGCCTTAGGGCTCTTCTCCCCGGGCCGACGCGGTAGAGGAACGGAACGCAGCAGTTGGAGTTGGGAGAGTCCATCGGGAGCCGAAAGGCGGCCCGTAGAGGGGCTCGGGGATCAACTCACGGTAGTAGCTGGAGGAGCTACGCCTATGGAGACTGCTGAGATGACGGGATCCGCGAACCAGGAGACCTCGGAGGTTGTCCCGCTCGAGGCTCCGCCACCGTCCACCAATGGCCGAAAGGCGGTTCTGGTGGACCCCGACCTGGATTTCATCCGAGGAATGGGCCGCACGGGGGGGGACTCCCTCAAGATGTGCTTCCAGTGCGGTACCTGCTCAGCCACCTGTCCCCTGGCACCCAACGACCACCCCTTCCCCCGGAAGGAGATGGCCTGGGCTGTATGGGGATTGAAGGACCGCTTGATGGCGGACCCGGATGTCTGGCTCTGTCATCACTGCAACGACTGCTCCACCAATTGCCCACGGGGTGCCAGGCCTGGAGATGTTCTGGGGGCGGTCCGCCACCAGGCCATCATGCATTATGCCCTTCCCCGGTTTCTGGCCCGGTGGGTCGGTAATCCAAAGTTCATCCCGCTCCTTCTGGCTATCCCGGCGGTCCTGTTGTGGCTCGCCATTTCCTTCCGGGACCAGATCGGATCGACCCTGGGTTTTGCGACCCCTACCGGAACAGAGATCGTCTCCTCTTTCACGCCTCTCCTGCCGCATTGGCTCCTCAATAGCTTCTTCGGGCTCTTCGTGGGGTTCGCTCTGGTGGCGGCGATTGTCGGGTTGGCACGCTTCTCCAGGGCGTTGAGTCGCTCGGAGGTCTGGGGGGATGGCGCGGAACCGATCCGGGGGTTCTGGTCCAGCCTGGGGACGGTCCTGGCCAAGATCCTGACCCATCACAACTTCACCTATTGTGAAACCGACCACAGGCGCTCCGTTTCGCACTTCGGAGTCTTCTTCGGATTCGTTGCCCTTACTCTGGTGACCCTCTGGATTATCACCGGACCCATCAACCCACTTATTCGTGGTGATTTCATCTATCCGTTCAGTCTCTGGAGCCCCTGGAAGATCCTGGCGAACGCGGGTGGGTTGGCCATTCTGGCGGGTCTGCTCATGATGATCTGG
>CBDUAX010000570.1:0-3275 GCA_965365235.1 uncultured bacterium | reverse complement strand
AAAGTACGAAGAAAAAAAAGCGGAGGACGAGGATGCGACGGCCCCCACGAGGGACCTGGGAAAAGAGGCCCTGGTCCTGGCTCTAAAGGGGGAGATCCCGGTCCACATCCATGTAGCCACCGCCTCCGAGATCATGTCGGCCATTCGGCTCTCCGACCAGTTTGGATTCCGGTTGAGTCTCTGCCACGCCTACTACTCCCACCTCCTGGTCGATGCCCTCCTGGACCGGAAGGATGAGTTCCATGTGAACATCGGGCCGCCGATGTTCTTCAGCTACTACGACGATCCGCTGACCTTCAAGAACAACCCTGCCATCATGGCCAACGCTGGCTACAAGGTGTCACTCCAGACCGATGCCCTGGGTGGAGGCCAACAGAACCTCCGCCACCTGGCGGTCCTCACGGTGCGATACGGGATGGAAAGGGAAGACGCCCTTCGGGCCATCACCCTGGCCCCGGCCGAGGCCATGGATCTGGAGGATCGGATCGGAAGCATCGAGGTGGGGAAGGACGCGGACCTCGTCCTCCTGGATGGGGATCCGATGGAGATGTTGACGGCGGTAGAGCGGGTTCTCATCGACGGGTCAGTGGGCTACGAGAACGCCCCCAGCCCCAAACCCGACCTCTCCGACCAGCCTCCCTCCCAGGAGAACAGCCTGTCTCTGCCGCCGAATGTGGAAAACGCCGACCGAATTGCCCTGAGGGGTGGCAGGATCCTGACCATGGCCGGAGCACCGCTGGAGAGTGCCACGCTCCTCATCGAAGACGGGAAGATCGCGGCAATCGGCACGGATCTCTCAATCCCGAGTGGCTATGTCGTCATCGATACGGAGGGCTTTGTCGTTTTGCCGGGCCTGGTGTCCCCTCGGTCCTACGTGGGAATCGGGAGCAATTGGCGCCGCCAAAGCCACATCGACGAGACATCGAAGCCGGTGGTTCCTGCCATGCAGGTCAAACATGCGGTAGAACCCCACGCACCTCAGTTTTCCCACGCTCGGGAACTCGGCGTTACGACGGCGCTGGTGACCCCGGGTGACCGGAACGTCTTCGGAGGGCGGGGAGCCGTGCTCAAGACCACCGGGACCGTGGTGGATGAGATGGTGGTAAAGGAAGATGCCGTCCACGTTTTGGGTCTGGGAGCTTCGAGCAAACGGGAAGGATCGGCGCCTTCCACACGAATGGGGATCGCGGCTCTGGCCCGGGAGACGCTCATCAAAGCACAGGAGTACCAGAACAAAATCGAGTCCACGGAAGAGGAGGCCGAAAAACCAAAACGCGACCTGGATATGGAGGCACTCATTCCGGCGTTGAAGGGGGAGGTCCCCGTCCTGGTTCACGCCGAGCGGAGGGACGATATCCACACGGCTATGAGGATCGCAGACGAGTTCGGCCTGAAGTTGATTCTCGACGGTGGCACCGACGCATACAAGCTCCCGGCCGAGCTCAGACAACGGGATATCCCCGTCATCGTGGAAGACATGTTTCGGGGGGTGGGCAGTATCGAGGACGAGGGCTTCGATCCAACCGCACCGGCCCGGCTGGCCGAAGCGGGGATCCGCATCGCTTTCCGGCCCAGAATCAACTCGGGCTGGTTCACGCCGGCATCGGCATCCCCCGGGGGTGATCTCCTGGAGATCGCGGCTTTCGCCGTAAAGAACGGGCTGGATCCGGATGTCGCTCTCCGAAGCATCACCATTGACGCTGCCCGGGTGATTGGGATGGAGGATCGAGTCGGTAGCATCGAGGTGGGGAAGGATGCTGACATCCTGATCCTCACCGGCCATCCATTCCTCACCCGATCCGTTCCGGAGGCGGTATTCATCGACGGCAAGCTGGCCTACCAGCGTTTGCCCGGGGCCCGGGTCCGGATCAACCCGGTGCCCGGAGGTGGCCAATGAGAACCCGTCGTCCTTGGGCGGTGGGGGCGGCTGTCTTTTTTACCCTGGGGATTGGCCCCCACGAGCCGGCAGAAGCCCAGACCGATCCGGTGGTGCTCCAGGGCGGTACGATTCTCACCGTATCGCAGGGCGTAATCGAGGGGGGTACCCTCATCATGGAGGGTGGGCGGATCACGGCCGTGGGCCCCACCGTACCCATCCCCACCGGCGCCCGAATCCTCGACGTGACCGGAAAGACCCTGATGCCGGGCCTGATAGACGGGTACACCAACCTGGGAACCGCTGACTATCCGTCCCTGGGCGAGGATGACGACGAAGCTACCGATCCGGTCACCCCTCATATGAGGATCATCGACGGTCTCAATCCGCAAAACCGATTCCTTCCCTGGGCCAGGGCCTCCGGGGTGACGGCAGCCCTCTGCGCGCCGGCGGAGGGAAACCTTCTCCCCGGCCAGAGTGCGTTGGTGCGCCTGGAGGGAGCCAGCGTCGATGAGATGGTTCTGACCTTCCCTGTGGGGGTGCATGTGACCCTTGGGGAGGCGCCGAAAGCCCGCTACGGAACAAAAAGCCGAGCCCCCATGACCCGAATGGGAAGCGCGGCCCTCCTGCGGCAAACTCTCATCGACGCCCTCGGCTACTCAGACAAGCTGGCGGTTTTCGGTCGGAAGTTGGAAGCGTACGAGGCCGGCCGGGAAGAGAAAGAACCGCCGCCCGTCCCACGAGACCTGAAGCTGGAGGCCCTTCTCCCGGTCCTTCGGGGGGAGGTTCCTCTCATAATCGGTGCCGACCGGTTCGACGACATACACACGGCGCTGAGGATCACGGCTGAGTTCGACCTGAGGATGATCCTCCGAGGAGGCGCCGAGGCCCACAGGTGGGCGGAGGAGCTGGCTCAACGCCAGATCCCTGTCCTTTGGGGCCCGGCCGAAACGTCTTTCCGGGAGCTGGAGGCGAGAGAAGGGACGCCTCGGACTCCAGCGCTCCTGGCCGAAGCCGGTGTCCGCTTCGCCTTCCAGACCGGTTCCATCGAGAATGTGACGGGATTGTTGACCGAAGCCAGAACTGCGCTGGCCCACGGCCTCCCCTACCACCAAGCCATTCGGGGGTTGACCCTCTATCCGGCGGAGTTCTTCGGAGCCGAGGGAGAACTGGGCTCACTGGAGGTTGGGAAGTCGGCGGATCTTCTGGTGTTCGATGGGGACCCCCTTGCCGCCGATTCGAGAATCGAGAGGGTGTTTTTGCAGGGGATGGAAATAACCGGGCCCGGATAGGAACCCGACTCGAGAGGTTCCAGGGGGCCCGGCCAAATCCAAAAGGTCAAACTCCTCGGGGGAAGCTCTTGGTTACCCTCCTGGAGCCCACCGGTATTCAAGGTCCA
>CBDUAX010000569.1:0-3277 GCA_965365235.1 uncultured bacterium | reverse complement strand
CCACCCGAGGTGGGGTTCGAACGGCAACCCCCCTTTTCACCCGTTGCGGAAGTGTCTGTGTTGGGTGGGATGCTCCTGGACGCCTCAGCGGTCGACAAGGCTTCGGAGCTGGTCCAGGACCACATGTTTTTCCGGGAGGCCCATCGGCGTCTCTACCGAGCGATGATCCGGCTCTCGGAACGTGGCGATGTCATCGACGTCATCACTCTGTCTGAGGAGCTGAGAAACACCGCCGAGCTGGATGCCGCCGGAGGCCTCCCCTACCTGGCCGAGCTCCTGGATGCGGTCCCCACCGCCGCGAACATCGAGTACCACGCCAAGATCGTCCGGGAGAAGGCCCTCCTGAGGCACCTGATCGAGGCGGCTTCCACCATCATCCGCGATGTGTACGATCAGGGCGAACGATCGGTGGAGGAGGTTCTGGACGAAGCGGAGCAGAGGGTCTTCCAGGTGGCCCAAAGTCACGAGCGAGGTGGCTTCGTGCGCATCAAGGAGATCCTTTGGCCCACCTTCGAACACATCGAGCGGCTGCAGCAGTCCAAGAGCGGAATCACCGGGGTCCCTACGGGCTTTGCGGACCTGGACAAACTCACCACCGGTCTCCAGAAGGGTGACCTTTGCATTGTGGCAGCCCGCCCGTCCATGGGGAAGACATCGTGGATTCTCAATGTAGCCCAGACTGCGGCCATCGAGCACAGTGTGCCCGTAGCCATATTCTCTCTGGAAATGTCCAAGGAACAGCTGGTGCAGCGTCTTCTCTGCGCAGAGGGCCGAGTGGACTCCCAACGCCTGAGGCGCGGACAGCTCTCCTCCGATGAGTACCAGCGCCTGGCGGCGGCTGCCGGCCACCTGAACACGGCCTCCATATGGATCGACGATTCCCCGGGGAATACGGTGTTGGAGATGAGGGCCAAGGCACGCCGGCTCATGGCCGAGAGCAAGTTCGGCCTTCTCATCATCGACTATATGCAGCTCATGTCCTCCCACCGTTCCAATGAAAGCCGAACCCAGGAAGTGAGTGAGATCTCCAGGGGTTTGAAGGCTCTGGCCAGGGAACTCGAGGTTCCGGTGGTGGCGTTGAGCCAGCTCAGCCGCGCCCCTGAGCAACGGACCGATCGTCGGCCCCAGCTTTCCGACCTGAGGGAATCGGGCTCCATCGAGCAGGATGCCGATCTGGTCATGTTTCTGTACCGTCCCGAGTACTACTTTGGACCCACGGACAAAGATGGGATTTCGCTGGAAGGCAAGTCCGAGCTCATCATCGGGAAGCAGCGGAATGGTCCCACGGGGACAGTGAAACTGTACTTCCACAAAGACTACACCCGCTTCGACTCTGTGACGGGCCGAGAGTTTGAAGAGGCGCCCGCGACCCAGGGGCCTGGCGACCCGTTCTGAGGCAGAGGGGGGCACGGTGACGGAGTTGCGGGTGGAGAGATGAAGTCTCCAGGCGAAAAAAAGACAGACCGGCGATCGCTGGGTGTGGCCATCCCGGCCGCAGGGTCAGGGACCCGAATGGGGGGCGTGAAGAAGCCATTCCTCCAGCTTCGGGGCCAACCTCTGTTGGCCTGGGCCCTGAGGACCTTCCTCGAGCACCCCCGAGTCGAGGCCGTTGCCGTGGCCCTGGGCCCCGAGGATGGGACCGAGCCCCCGGGCTGGTTGGTGGCATTGGACCCCCGCATCCGTGTGGTGGAAGGGGGGGAAACCCGGGGCGATTCGGTCAGGGCGGCTCTGGAGGTCCTGCCCGAGAGTGTGGATCTGATTGCCGTTCACGATGCGGCCCGCCCGCTCCTTTCCAGGGAGGTGCTGGATCGATGCATCCAGGCGGCCAGGGGTGGGCAGGGTGCTGTGGCCGGGGTGCCGGCCGTCGACACCCTGAAAGAGGTGGACGCGAAGGGGCGGATTCTGGGAACCCCCCCTCGGGAGACCATCTGGCATGCCCAGACCCCCCAGGTATTCCCCCGGGCCCTTCTTCTGAATGCCTACCGGGAAGCCAAGGAGCGGGGGACGGGGAATACCGATGACGCGGCTTTGGTGGAGGCGGTAGGGGGGGAGGTGGTGATGGGCCTTGGCAGCCCCGGGAATCTGGAGGGGACCCGCCCCGAAGACCTGCCTCTGGCAGAGTTTCTCCTGGATCAGGGGGAGGGCTGATGGGCCCCCGACTTCTTGAGGTTCCAGGCGATCCGCCGGACCCACCGGTGCTGAGGTGGATCGCTGAACACCTGGTGGGCGGGGGCCTGGTTGCCATGCCCACTGAAACGGTCTACGGCCTCGGCGGAACGCTGGAAGACGCCCCGTTGACGGCCCTTCAGAGATTGAAGGGGCGGGGGGAAGAGAAACCCTTCCTGGTGCTGGTTCCTGGTATTGAAGCGGTGGGTGACCTAGTGTGGACCGCTGAAGCAAGAGAACTGGCTCAGGGTTTCTGGCCCGGAGGATTGACGCTGGTGCTGCGGAACGCCGGCGGACGCTTTCCTCGCGGGGTTGAAAGCCCACGGGGAACGGTGGCTGTTCGGCAAAGTTCCCACCCCGTGGCCAAAGCGGTCCTGGAGATCCTGGGTGTGCCCATCATCTCCACCAGCGCCAACGCCCCGGGCGGCGTACCCGCCCGCACGGCCCGGGAAGCACGAGAGGTGGCTTTGGCCCTGGGGGCCGGGGGAGAGCTTTGGGTCCTCGACAGCGGCCCCCTGCCTCCTTCGGAGCCTTCGACCATCGTAGACTGCTCAGGGGAAAGGCCGGTGGTTCTCAGGGCCGGCTCTGTACCGGAAGGCCGACTACGGTGTGTTCTGCCCCATATCCAGGGACCGGCCTGACTCAACCCGATACCGAGGACGTAAGGACAACTCGAACGTGGCCCAGAATCCTTTCCGAATCTTGTTCGTATGCAGCGGGAATACCTGCAGGAGCCCCATGGCCGAGGTGATTGCCCGTGGTCTCGTGGAGAATGGAGAGACGGCAGAAGCCGAGGTACGATCGGCCGGGACCTCTACCATGGATGGACGTCCCGCCAGCGCCGGGGCCCTTCGGGCCGCTCGTCGGCGGGGGCTGGACCTGGGGGACCACGCCTCCACGTCGCTATCGGAGGAGCTGATCCGGTGGGCGGATCTCGTCCTCACCATGGGACCTTCGCATCTGGCCCGGGTCCATGCCCTTGGCGGAGAGGGAAAGAGTGCTCTTTTGGGTGCATACGCCCTGGCAAGAGACGACGCCCTGGAACCGGCTGTCCCTGATCCGTTCGGAGGGGACCATCAGGTTTACGAAGACACCCTCGTTACGCTGGAGG
>CBDUAX010000568.1:0-3277 GCA_965365235.1 uncultured bacterium | reverse complement strand
GGAGAGTTCCCATCATCGGCCGGATCTCTATGGACGCCACCGTCCTGGATGTTTCCGGAGTCGAAACGGCGGCGGTTGGGGATATCGTTACCTTCTTCGGTCGGGATGGGGAAGCGGAACTCCCGCTGGAAGAGGTGGCAGAACTTGCGGGAACCATCAACTATGAAATCCTCACGGACCTGACCCCCAGGGTCCCCAGGATCTGGACGACCGATGGCGGGTATTGAAGAGGTTCGGGCCTTGGCCCGAAAGACCCAGAAGCGAGCCTATGCACCGTACTCGGGGTTCCGAGTGGGCGCGGTCCTGGAAACGGAAGACGGAAGTCTTTTTTCGGGATGCAACGTTGAAAACGCTTCCCTGGGTCTAACCGTTTGTGCAGAGCGAAGTGCTCTGGCTGCGGCTGTGGCTGGGGGACACCGGGCGTTCCGACGCCTGGTCCTCGTAACCGACGGCACGGAGGCTGTGCCTCCCTGCGGCGCCTGTCGGGCCGTGCTTTCGGAGTTCGCCCCCGATCTCCCGGTACTGGCAGAAACGGAAATAGCGCGGAAGGAGTGGTCTCTGGCAGAGCTGCTGCCGCTCCCCTTCCGATTGGAAATATCTCGAAACGACGAATAGGCAAAGCGGTTGAATCGAATGGCCCGTCTTGGCCTACTGGCCCTGGTTTCCCTGCCCCTTTTGGCGTGTCAGGAAGAGTTGCCGACTGCTTCCCGGGAGGATCTGATCCCGGTGGAAGCGGCCAGCTTCGAGGTCGTCCTCCCCTTCGAGGACTTCGGCTCCAACCTCCGGGTTTTTGGCGGCTTCGGAAGCGCCGCCGAGCTCCCCTACGCTGTCCTTGCCCACAAATACGAAGGTGAGTTGGAGTCTCGGGCGCTCATCGGTATGAGGCCGTACCCGTTGGCTGCTACCGTGACGGACAGCACCGGGGCTTCACGACCCGATAGCTCGCTGGTGTTCGTTGGGGGCCGTCTGGTGGCGAAGTTCGACACGATCACCAGCGTATTCGACGGCCCGGTAGAGGTGGCGATGGGTGCACTCCAGAACGCCTGGCATTTCGGAAGTGCAAGCTGGCGCGTGGCCATCGATACCATTGGGGATTTCCAGGAGTGGCCCGAAGAGGGGGCTGGCCCCGTGACACCGTTGGCCTCCGGAACCTGGGATCCAGCAGAATCCGACTCGGTGGTTTTCGAGCTGGATTCGGCCGCTGTCGCCCTCTGGGCCGATACGGCTTCGGCGGCCCAGGGCTTCCGGTTGGATGCTCTCACTGAAGGGGTGAGGTTGGAAAACAGCATTGTTCGCCTCTTTCTGATCACCCGGCCGAGCTCCAATCCGGACACGCTGGTGGACCTCCTGGTCCAGCAGCGATTCCGGTCGTTCGTTTACGAACCGGTACTGGAGGCCCCGGTCTCGGAGATTCGGGTTGGGGGGGTCCCGGCTTGGCGGTCCGTCTTCGACATGGATTTCCCCGATGCCCTGGACGGCCCACAGGAGCTTTGTGAGAGGGTGGGCTGCCCCTTGGTGTTGAAGGCGGAGATGATCAACTCGGCGTATCTTTCTCTGACGACTGGTTCGACTCCGGCCGCCTTCCGCCCGTCGGACTCTCTCAGGGTGGATATTCGGGAGATCCTGCAACCGGAGCGACTCCCCAAATCCCCCCTGGGCTCACCGCTCTCGAGTGGTTTCGGCACAGCCTTTCCGCCGGAGGCCTTTGGGGAAGGGGCCGGCACCCGGGTGGAAATCCCTTTGGGCCGATATGTGTCAGACCTCATTGCCGCCAAGAGCCAACCGGAGTTGGTGGTTCCCGGAACCCTGGTCCTATTGTCCCCAAGCGAACCTCTCTCCCTCCCGTTCGGGACTTTTTTTGGAGCTGAAGGTGCGGAGGGTCCTGAGATCCGACTGATCATCACGGTGGGGCAGGGGGTGGAGATCCGATGAGGATGGTGCTTTTGAAGGGGATCGGAGCGGTCGGGATTGGGATGGCGCTGTTGCTGCCTGGCGCCGCGACAGGACAGTCGCTTTTGGGGACCCGGGGCCTCGGATTGCCCCTGGAGGCCCTGGATGCCCGCTCCAGGGCCCTGGGCTCGGAAGGGGTTGGGCTTCTGGGCGGGAATCTGAACCCCACAGAGCTGGCCTCGGCTACAGCCCTTCTGATTCCCACCGTGAACTTCACTCTTCAACCCCATTGGCAAAGCGGCACGTTGGATGGGGAGTCCATGAGCTCCCAGGGGATGCGTTTCCCCCTCCTTGGGATCGCCTACCCGGTAGAGTCTCTGAACGGGATGGTGACGCTGACCTTCGGGAGCTTCATGGATCAGCGGTGGGAGATCCAGGAATCCGGGACGGAGGAACTTGCCGGCGTGCCGACTCCGGTGACGAACACCTTCCGGTCAGACGGCGGGATCGCGGCCCTTCGTCTGGGGTGGGCTCAACGGTTCGGGTCTACCCTCTCCGTGGCGGTTAGCGGAGGACTACACACTGGATCGGTGACGCGCACCTACATTCGTACCTTCGACTCCCTGGCAGTCCCGTCCTCGGAGCTCATCCCCTTCACCGACGGGGGGAAGTGGAGGTACAGTGGACCCACAGCTGCTCTCGGCGCTGTTTGGGACCCGGTCCAGTTCCTCCGCCTCGGGGGGAGCGTGACCTGGTCCGGAGACTTGGAGGCGGATCCATCCTCCGACACTTCGGGCGAGGGCGCGTCCTATGCCATCCCCACCGTCTTCCGTTTGGGGGCCTCCGGCGTTCTGACCACACGCCTTTCCCTGACGGTTGGGATGTCCTACGCAGACTGGACTTCAACCGAGGACGGGTTGAACCCCGAGACCGTAGGCGGGGGAGTCTTGAGCTACGGCGGGGGGGTGGAATGGGCGGCCTCCGGATTCGGAGACCGGACCCTCCCCATTCGGCTCGGGATCCGAAGGGCGGACCTTCCGTTCCTGTTCAGTGGGGAGCAACCCGCGGAGACGGTGTACTCCGGAGGCTTCGGGCTGAACCTCACACAGGCCGAGCAGTTTGTACTGGCCGGCATCGACTTCGCCATCGAGCGCGGCAGCCGGACGGCCGGGATCCTGGACGAGACCTTCTGGAGGGCATCCATGACCTTCCGAGTCTCCGGCTGGTAGGACGACCGAGGGGTGGTGGAGGGAGATCTCCGGGTCCTGTTCAGGACCTTTGGCTGTAAGGCCAATCAATACGACACAGAGCGGATGCGGCAGGAGCTGGAGGCCCTGGGGTTTGTAGCCTCGGGAGAACCGGAGGGAGCCGATGTCTGTGTCGTGAA
>CBDUAX010000567.1:0-3294 GCA_965365235.1 uncultured bacterium | reverse complement strand
GAGCTCGATCTTGTCCCCCGGCGGCGGCGTCCATTCACCCGGTAGCTCCAGGGAATCTCCCCGGGCGATGACGTAGGCCATGAGCTCACTCCCGGTCAGGCCTACCGGCCCCGGAGGAGGGTCCGCCCGTTGGGCCTCTTCGGCCTGCGTACACCCCGCCAGCAAGAAACCGACGGCAACCAAGGCCAGGGGGAGATGAACGACCGACCGGACCGGCTTAGAAAAGAACGGACTCATGAGAGACTCCATGGCTGGGGTTCGCCGAAGAAGGTAGGGAGTCGGGGCCGGACCGCGACAGGCCCAGCCAAACGGCCGGGCTGGGGCCGGCGAAGGCTCAGGACGCCACAACCAACCGGAAACCGGCAGGGCCCGAAACCGGGACTCACGGTCCCGGGCCCCCGCTCAAAGGGCCGGGAAGATTGGAGTTTCGGAAGAGAGCCACCACCATCGACGGATCGTCAATCCGTCCTCAGCGCCTCTACCGGATCCACCTGGGTGGCCCTCCGGGCCGGAATCAGGGAGGCCAGCAATCCGCTGGCCAGCAAGACTCCGGAAATGAGGAAGAACACATAAGGATCCCACGGCTCCACTCCGAAAAGTATGGACTGAAGTCCTCGGGACAGGAGTCCGGCGAAGATCAGCCCCACCAGAAGTCCCAGCGAGATCTGCACCGCCCCCTGCCCCAGGACCATACCCACCACATTGGTCGCGCGAGCTCCGAGAGCCATGCGGATCCCCACCTCTCGGGTTCGACGGGCCACGCTGGTCGCCATCACTGCGTAGAGACCGGCGGCAGCCAGGAGGAGGGCAAGTCCTCCGAACACGGCGAAGAGGCCCCCGAAGAGATCTACGAACCAGATCTCCTCTCGAAGAGCCCGAGCCATGGTCCGGACGGAGTACAGAGGGGTGTCGGCATGGAGGACCGCCACCTCTTCCTGGAGGATCCGCGAGAGGGCCTGGGGGGTCCCGCGGCCCCGTACGGCGATGGTGAGAAACCGCAGATCACCCTGGGCCGTTGGGACGTAATATCCACTGGGGTGATACCGGTTCCTTCCCATGAGCCCTTCCATGTACAGGTCCGGAGAAACCCCCACGATGGTCCGCATGGGTCCATCACTCTCCGAGCTCCCGGACCAGAACTGCAGCCCCAGAGGATCCTCACCCGGGAACAGGCGATCCGCGAAGGCCTCGTTCACGATGGCCACCGGTTCCGAAGTGGGGCCGTCCTGGATGGTGAAGTCTCGGCCGGCCACCAGATCCACGCCGAAGGTCTCGAAGAAGCCTGGTGAGATCCAGGCCACCCCGACCCGGGGATAATCCCGATCCTCGGCGTAGTCGGCGCCCGGTATTCCCACGGGTGTTCGTTGGGCGCTGAACCCGGGAAGAGCATTCGTGAGAGACGTCGACAAAATCTCCGGCCGGTTCCGGAGACGCTCCTGAAGGTCGGTGAAGAACTGTCTCCGGTCCGCCTCTTCAGGGAAGTCGGTCTCGAACAACCCCACCCGAGCCGTGAAGACCTCTTCCTGGAAGATCCCGTGGTCCAGGTTCCTCATCCGTACCATGCCCTTCACCAGGAGTCCGGCCGATACCAGGAGGGCCACGGAAAAGGCCAGCTCCGAGACCACCAGGAACCGGCTCAGGCGCCCGATACGAAGGGAGGAGGATCCCCGGCCTTCGTCCTTCAAGATGGTGCTGATGTTCGAACCGCTGACCCGCAACCCTGGGACCATACCCGCCACAAAGGCCGCCAGTGCGCTGGCAGCAAGTACAAAGAGGAGCACCGGAGTATCAATCTTGAAGATGAACCAGAAAGGAGGTGGACTGGTGACGGCCAAGGCGAAGGTCAGCCGGAGCCCCAGCCACCCCAGGGCGATACCCAGCAGGGCGCCGGCCCCCACCAGGAGGAAAGCCTCTGCGAAGAGCTTCGAGATCACCCTCCCTTTGCTGGCCCCGAGGGCGACGTTCACGGCCAACTCACGGGTCCGGCCCGCGGCTCGGGCAAGAAGGAGGTTGGCGACGTTCGTGCAGGCCACCAGGAGCACCAGGATCACCGTAGCCAGAAGCGTGAGGAACACCAGCTTCATGTCCGTCGGAGTCTCGGAGAACTTTTCGACCCTCATGGAGAGCGTCCGGTTGGTCTCGGGCCGGACTCGGTCATACCGAGCGGCGATCCCGGCAAATTCCGCGACTACCTGCTGGTGGGTCACGCCGTCTGCAAGGCGCCCGTAGACCTGAAGCTGCCGCCCCTCGCCGGGGCCGAACTCCAGAGGGTTGACCCGAAACGGGACCCACACGTCCTGCGTATCGGGGAACTTGAACCCCTCAGGCATCACCCCCACCACCGTGGCTTCCTCTCCGTTCACCCGTATGGTCCTTCCCAGCACCGAGGGATCCAAAGCGAAGGAGTTTTCCCAGACGTGGTGGCCGATGATGATGGATAGGGGTGCCCCGGGTCGGCCCTCCTCTTCCAGGAATGTCCGTCCAAGGACCGGGTGCACCTGCAGAGACTCGAACCCATTGGGCGTCAGGAACACGCCGGAGTACCGAACAGGCCGGTCGATGCCCGAGACATTCACCGTCCCTGTATAAAGCCCCGCCATATCCTGGACGGTGGTCTGTTCGGCGGCGATATCCGCGAAGTCCCGGACCGCCAGGTTGAGCCAATCGTTGGGGGCCGAAGGATCGATCCAGCTGATGCGGACAATCCGCTCCTCTTCCGGGAACGGGAGGCCCCGAAAGAGGGCTCCGTAGACCAGGCTGAACATGAGAGCGTTCATTCCGATGCCCAGGCCCAGCGTCAGAACGGCGACGACGGAGAGGACGGGGGATTTTCTCAAGCTTCTGGAAGCGAAGCGCAATTCCTCGAGGAAGGCAGGCATGAGGGTTCTCCAACCAGGTTAATCAGTCGTTGGGGCCCCTACGGACCCGACGCGTCAAAAGTTGCCGGGTCTTGCAGTCTTGCCGCCTTTGCAGAGCTTTGAGTATGGGCGTACGACCGCTCAGTCACTCTTCCGGATCGGGACCGACCGTGACCAGTCCATATTCAAAACCACCCTGGGTACGCTGGGCCAAACGACTCCTTCTCCTGGGCGTTGTGGCCGCCGTCCTCTTCATTGGCCTCACCCTCGTCCTCAGCCGCTACCTGGATCCCGAGGCCCTGGCGGCCCGGGTCGAACCCCGGCTGGAAGCCGCCCTGGCACGTGAAGTGGAGTTGGGGAGGTTGGAGATCAGCCTCTTCCCACTGGGCATCCGCCTGGGGGACGTGACGGTGGCGGATCCAACCGGGATGGCCCC
>CBDUAX010000566.1:0-3295 GCA_965365235.1 uncultured bacterium | reverse complement strand
GAATCATATGGATCACGTCACTACCCAGATGCCCATTGCGACGGTGGCTGCTGGCATTGGGGCGATCCTCTACACGATCATTGCCATGGTGGCGTTTTAGGTTGCCCCTCGCAGGATGATGCGGGCTTTCGGTGGAGCCTGCCGTGGGGGACCAGAAGTGAGCCCCCGGGCGCGGTGGACCCGCACCTCCCTTAAGAACGGGCCTTTTCCTGTCGATACTTCCCCTCCAAGGAGGGTGTGACCCTCCTGGATTTTGGCGGAATCCGTCTGCCACATTCCCACGGATTTCCTTGGGGAGGGAACGTTGGACAAGGCTTCGATCTTTGGCGTCCTGGCCGGCTCTGGGCTGGTCCTTGCCGCCATCATGCTCGGCTCACCTCTGAACACCTTCATCAACGTTCAGGGAATGCTCATCGTGGCCGGTGGCACCTTCGCCGCCACCAGCATTGCGTTTCCCACCAATGAGCTGAAGCTCATCTTCCCTGTTTCCAGGAGGGTCTTCAACGATCCCGGCGACGAGATGGTGGCCATCTCCCAGTTCCTTGTTCGGTCGATGCAGGTCCTGAAAAAGGACGGCCCGGTGGCACTGGAGAAGATCGCCGACGAGGCCCCCACCAAGCCGCTGACCAAGGGGTTGATGCTCATCGCGGACCAGACCGATTCTGGTACCATTCATGAGATCCTGGCCACAGAACGGAAGTACATGGAAGAGCACCACCGCACCGGCCAGAAGATGTTCAATGAGATGGGGAAGTTCGCCCCGGCCTTTGGAATGGTTGGTACACTGATTGGTCTGGTCCAGATGCTCTCGGATATGAGCGATCCGGACAATATCGGACCTGCGATGGCCGTGGCCCTTCTCACCACCTTTTACGGCGCGGTTCTGGCCAACCTGATCTTCCTTCCCATGGTCACCAAACTGGATCGGAGAATCCAGATCGAGGTGACGAACATCCAGTTGGCCATCGTTGGGCTCGACGCCATGAACAGAGGCGAAAGCTCTACCATCCTGAAGGAGCGCCTCTCGGCCTTCATGAACCAGGAAGAGGGCAAGGCCGAAGCCGCCCTCCAACCTGCATAGCGCCATGGAAACCCAGGACGCAAAAAGCGGAGCTGAAGCCCCGGAGGAAACCAGTCAGGGTCTCGTAGAGGAAGGCGCACCCAGCTGGACCGTCACCTTCGGAGACATGATGAGCCTCCTGCTGACCTTCTTCATCCTCCTCTTCTCCATGTCGGAGCTGAAGATGGAGAAATTCCTCCTGGCCAGTCAGTCTCTGCGGGAAGCCATGGGGGGCACAGCGGAGGAGGTCATCGACGACCCGATGGGCCTCATGCCCGACCCTGTGGATCCCGAGTTGAACATGCAAAATCCCGGCCCAGGCCAGGGGGCCGCAGCCGCCGATGGGGATGGACCAGGGGGTGCGTGGCTCGACAACTTCGCCGAAGCCTACCTGGACGTGGTGGAGGAGCGGTTTCGGGACTTCATCGCAGAGAACGATCTCACGTCGACGGTGCAGGTGGAGAGAGATGGAGAAGGGGTTCGCCTCAGGATGAAGACGGTGACCCTCTTCGGGTCCGGTGACGCCACCGTGAGCCCAGAGGGTGCGGAGGTTCTGGGAAGTCTTTCGGAGATCACCCGGGGTCTAGACATCGGTGTTGTCGTCTCGGGACATGCCGACAACCGCCCGATCCGAAACAGCGTTTTCGCCTCGAACTGGGAGCTTTCGGCGGCGCGGGCCGCCGGCGTGGCCCGGGCGCTGGTGAGTCGAGGCCATCCCCCGGCCAAGGTCAGGGTGGAATCCTTCGGAGAGTTCCGTCCTGTCGCCACCAACGACACCCCGGAAGGACGGTCGCTGAACCGCCGGGTGGAGCTCTTCTACTCGCGGACCGATGTCACCGCTGCGGCTCTGTATTTGTTGAATGAAGAGTCGGCGGATCCTCTAGCGGGGAACGATCAAGTCAGCTGAAGTCGGATCGCCGGCACCACCCCTAATGCCGCTCAACGACTCCCTCCCTGGAAGTGTCCTTGTTGCGTTAGATTAGAGATCACCTCGGGTCGCCCTGGTCAAGCAGCTTTTGAGGCACCAGCTGATGCGCACAACCACAAGAGCCGTCTATTTCCTTCTGGCTCTTATTCTTTGCCATTCAAGCCTTTCTGCCCAGCTCATGCCCGGCGGACGCACCGTCGACGTCGGGCGCCTTCGGGGCGATTTCTACAATCAAATGGTGGCGAAGGTCTCCGAGGTCATGGAGGGCTGGCAGGGCGGTTGGACGGATGCCCGGTTGGATCGCCTCGAGGGGTTCTACTCCCGGCGAGCCATGGTCCTCCAGCCTGGGGGAAGACCCCTGAAGGGAAGGGAAGGGATCGAGGAATTCTCCCAGGGTGCCTTCCCTCTCACCTCTGCCGTCCGGACAGGGATGCAGGATCTCGAAGCCTGTGAAGGTCTGGCTTACCTCAGCGGCTCCTACACGATCGATCCCGCCGGTGGCGACCGTGCCGCCAACCGTGGACGCCATTTCACTTTCATCGAAGAGGAAGGTGGAGACTGGCTGATCCGGTTCCAGTTTTTCCTCCCCGATTCCGGCACAGTGGAGTTTCCGGCTCTCCTTACCCCCGAGCTGCTCGAGCCCCTGACCAATGACCAGGTCAAGGATGGCCGCCGGGGGCCATCGAGATTTGCGGCCTATGGTGACGCAGAATTCACTCTGATGGCTTTCCGGGATGCCTGGAAAAGGAAGGACGCAGTGGATGCCGCCTCCTTCTTCGCCGATGATGCCTGGATCCAACTCCCGAATGAAACAGGGAATCTGGCCGGTCTCCTCACCCTGGAGGAGCGCCTTCAGAAGGGAATGGAACGGTTCGACGAGATCCTCTCCGTAGAGCTCGACTTCGACCGGCGGGATCGTTTGAGCTTTACCTTCGGGCGATATCATGCCGAAGGTGGAGATGGAGAGGACAAATCAGGTCATTTCCTCATGCTCCTCCGAAACTCCGGATACGGGTGGTTCATCCGGTCGTTGGCTTTTTCCTGAGATCATCGAAAGATTCCGGCTGGACGACCGACCCGGAGCAGGGGGCCGGAGAGCTGTACGCGGTTCGTCCGATTCCTTTGTTTTTCTTCCAGGTGGCTCCTATGACAACACTCGCTGTTCGCTTTCCGGGCCTGTTTGCTCTCGTCTTTCTTTTCTTGTCCTTTGCCGGGCCCACCTCGGTTCACGCCGCCGTGCCCGGGCACGGAGACCAAAACTCCATGACCGAACAAGAACAACCTTCGCGTCTGGCCGTCCTATGGAC
>CBDUAX010000565.1:0-3296 GCA_965365235.1 uncultured bacterium | reverse complement strand
TCCGAATCAGCCCAAAAGGACTGGAGATCGGCCTTTCGCTCCCGGAGTAGGGCCAGGATCTCCTCGGTGGTGCAGTTGCCGAGCCTGATCCACACGACCTTGGGCGGGGCGCCGAAGAGGAAGCTCATCTGGCGAAAGTCGGAGTCCTTCGAGACCAGGGCGTATCCGCCGGTACGGGCACGGTCCCAGACCTCCTGATCCGTCCCGGATTCGAGGCCCAGGTCACGGACATGGGCGGACTCGGGGAAAGCCGGGGACAGGGCCTGAGCCAGAGAGGGGGAGAGGGTCAATTGGATTCTCGTGCCTCATGGATTCCTCCAGCGACGGGTGCCCCCATCAGATGCCCACGGAAACACTGGGGCCGAACCGGGGCCCGGTCCATGTCTCAATGAGTCGTGCGGTGACGAGGGGTCGGTGGACCTCGATCCCGGTTCCCATGGTGCTTTTGATCGCCTGATGGTGTGCCGGCAGCCTCAACACGAGCTGCCCGGGGGGGAGGGATATCTCATTGAGCTACTCCCCATGACCATTCAGTGGCTCCTGGAAATCACCCGGCATAGCGGTGCTTTTCCTTGATCTTCGTTTCACGTAAGTGTATTCTATTCACAATTATGTGAAATGGAGACTTTCGTGTGAAATATGAGGCGGAGCAAGTACTTGATCTTCTGGTCCGGGCTGTGGGACCGACGATGGAGGTTCGAAGGGTTGGTGAGGCGGAGTTCGCCCTCGCGATCGCCGGCGGTTCTCCCGTGCGCTTCCAAATGATTGGAGAGAACGGCGAGGGGGGGGAGGAGGGGGAGGCTGCACCGGTCCGTCTGCGGATTCTTCGGCGGCCCACGGCAGCGGAGTTGGAGCGGCTCCGGGAGGCCGGGGAGTCTTTCGTAGCGCTCAACGGGGCCGTGCGAATTCAGGGGCCCGGAATCCTCATCGACCGAGCAAACCTCGGGCCGGTACCTTCTCTTCGTCCGGGCTCAGCCCGAAGCGCCTTCTCGGATCGGGCCTCACTCGTTCCCCGGGCCTTGTTCTCTGCGGCACCCGATGAGGAATGGACTCTGTCCGGCCTCGTGGATGCGACGGGGCTCTCTCCATCGAGCACCTCCTACGCCCTTCGGGATCTGGAGGAGCGGGGGGTGCTGGAGATGAGGAAGGTGGGCCGGGAAAAGAAGGTGCGTTTGCCCAGCCGGACGGCGTTGATCGAGGAGTGGAGCCGGGAATACCACTGGAGAGACAACGCAGGCCTGCGCGTCATGGCCCCGGTTGGGGCTCCCCAAAAGTTCCTCAACCGAATGGGGGCGGCTCTGGGAAACCACCGCTGGGCCGCGACCCTCCAGGCCGGTGCCTCACTCCTGGTGCGGCATGCACTTGTGGATCAGGTCCATGTATATGTCGATGTCAGCACCGGCGCCGACCTTCTGTCCGTGGCTCGGAAAGCAGGATGGGGGCCCGGGGAGGAGGGGGCCCTTTTCCTTCTCTCCCCTCGGTACCCAAGGTCTCTTTGGCAGGGCTTGGTGGTGGTTGATGAGGTGCCCTTGGTGTCCCCCCTCCAGTTGATCCTGGACCTCTGGAATCACCCCTTGAGGGGAAGGGAACAGGCGGAAACAATCCTGGGGGCCTTGGAGAGCGGAGAGACTCCATGGTAGGCGGCGCTGCGCTAGAATCGGTCCTGATTCCGATCCTTCGGGATCTCCGGAACCATCTCCCGGGCATGGTTCTTATCGGTGGTTGGGTCCCTCAACTGCACAGGCGGTATGGGAGCGGGGAGGGGTGGTCGATGGATCCCGTCTCGACGGTGGAACTGGACCTCCTTCTGACCGATGAGGCTTCCTCGGAAGAAACGGAGCCCCTGTCGGCCACTTTGCGGAAGATCGGATTCAGGCCGGTGGGTCGAGACTCTCCGCCGGCAGTGTGGGAGCGGGACGTCACCCGAGGGGAGAGGATCGAGTTCTTCCTGGATCACTCCGGACCTGCTGCCTCCGTCGGGACAGTGGAGAGATACAGGCGAGGCGCAGGGGTAGGAGGGATGAGTCTGGAGGGTCTCGACTTTCTGAGGGAACACGCCGTCGAGCTTCATATTCCTCTTCTTCCCGGGAAGAAGGCGCCTGAGACCATCACCGTGCGAGTCCCAAGTCTGTCGGCCTTCCTGGTCCACAAAGGAGCGGTTTTCTTTCGTCGCCGTGACCGCGCCCGAAAGGCAAAGGACATTCTATACATCGTTGAGATCATGGCCGAGGGTGATCCCCTGGTGACGACCGTCGAGGAGGGAATCCTGAGCCTTTGCCAGGAGTCCCCCGAGTCTGCGTCGGTACCGAGGACGGCCCGCAACCACTTGGCCCTTCTCCTCGCCCAGCCCCCCGACGCCATCCTCCATGAAGTGACAGAGGCCTTCGCGGCCCGACACGGAACCTCCCCTGGTGCTGCCACAGCCCGGACCAGAGGGCTGCTGGAGGATTTCCTCCACGCCATCCCGGAAGATTGCGGGGGAGGCGAGAGGTGAACGTGAAAGAGAGTTGGAAATGACCCACACGCGCCCTTTCTGCTCCCCCGACCCCGCCCGGGTGTTCTTCCAGGGGGAGCTCGCCACCCCGTGACTGCCCCCTCCCTCCTGGATCGCGCCCAAGGCGCCCTCCTGGGCCTGGCCTGTGGTGACGCCGTGGGAACCACCGTCGAGTTCCGCCCGAGAGGGTCGTTCGAGCCCGTCACCGACATGGTTGGGGGTGGTCCGTTCAACCTGAAGCCGGGGCAGTGGACGGACGACACCACGATGGCTCTTTGTCTGGCTGAGAGTCTTCTGGAGTGCGATGGCTTCGATGCCCGGGACCAGATGGAGCGATACCTCCGCTGGTACAGGACCGGAACCCTGAGTCCCACGGGCCGCTGCTTCGATATCGGGAACACGGTTCGGCAGGCTCTCCTTCGGTTCGAGGAATCCGGGAATCCGTTCGCAAGCAGCACCGATCCGCACAGCGCCGGCAATGGGTCCATCATGCGCCTGGCTCCGGTGGTTCTCTTCTTCCATCCCGACAGCGATGCCATCGACGTTCATGCGGCGGAGAGCTCCCGGACCACGCATGGCGCGGAGGAGGCCGTGGCAGGGTGCAGGATCCTGGCGCGGATCATCCACGGCGCCCTCTCTGGGATGGAGAAGGAGGAGCTCCTCCAAAGCGTCCCGCCCTCTGAGTGGATGTCACCCCGATTGTTGGAGATCGCCGGAGGCGGATTCCGGGAGAAAGCGCGGGATCAGATCCGGGGATCCGGATACGTGGTGGACTCCCTTTATGCGGCGCTCTGGAGCTTCT
>CBDUAX010000564.1:0-3312 GCA_965365235.1 uncultured bacterium | reverse complement strand
CCGCCATAGAGGCGGTAATGGGGGAGGCGGCACGACTTGGGATTCCGGTGGGCGTGCATGCCGAGGACCGGGAGATGGTCCGCCGTCTTGAAGCCCCCCTCCGGGAAAGGGGCAGGAATGGACCCCTGGACTACGCCATGTCCCGACCCGCGGCCTGCGAGGTCTCGGCTGTAAAGACCCTTCGGGACCTATGCCGGAAGACCGGAGCCCGGGTCCATGTGGTCCATGTGGGCTGCGGCGGCGCACTGGAAGTCATCCGGGAGGCCAGGAAAGAGGGGCTCCCCATGACCGGGGAGACCTGCCCTCATTTCCTGGAGTTCACTGCCGATGATCTGGAAATCCAGGGAGCACTCTTGAAGACGGCACCGGTCGTGAAGAGCGCCCGGGACCGAGGTCGGCTGTGGGAGGGCCTCAGGGACGGATCCCTGGAGTATGTCGCCACCGATCACGCCGCCGGGCAGTGGCCCGACGAAAAGGCAACGGGATCGATCTGGACAGACTACGGAGGCGTCCCAGGAGTGGAGCTTTCCCTTCCCTACCTCTACTCTGAAGGGGTCAGGGAAGGCCGCATCGACCTGGAGCGGTTGACACAGATCACCGCCGAAGCCCCGGCTCGGTTCTTCGGCATCGGGCACCGGAAGGGCTCCATTTCTCCAGGCCTCGACGCCGATCTGGTCGTTCTGGACGAGACGGAAAGCTGGGCGGTCAGGGCGGAAGGACTTCACAATCTGAACCGGTACACGCCATTGGAAGGAAAGACCCTAAAAGGCCGTGTACGGCAGACCCTCCTGCGGGGAGAGGTGGTCTACGAACGAGACCGGGACGGAACCGAGACCATCGGGGAAGCCAGCGTGGGGCGTTGGCTTCGCCGGGAAACCAGGATGCACGGATGAGCGACGTAACCATCCTCAAGAACGGGGTCCTCCTCACGGGAGGGGAGGACCCCAGGGTTTTCCCGAACGGCGCGGTGGCCTGGCGGGGAGACCGGATCGTCGAGGTGGGCAGCGGGGAGGAGGTAGCGGAGAACCACCCGGGAGCCGGGGTCCTGGATGCCCGGGGGGGGCTGATTCTGCCGGGGCTTGTCAATCTCCATCACCATTTCTACTCCGCCCTGGCCCGGGGGCTGGATCCGGACACCCCCATGGCGACCTTCCCCGAAATCCTGGACCGGCTCTGGTGGCGCCTCGACCGAGCCCTGGATCCCGACACCATCCGTATCTCCGCCCTCCTCTCCGCAGCCGAATGCATTCGTTGGGGGTGCACGACCGTCTTCGACCACCATGCTTCTCCCAGTGCCATTCCCGGAAGCCTGGACCACCTGGCCCGGGCGTTGGAGTCCGCAGGCCTCTCCGGCGTCCTCTGCTACGAGGTCTCGGATCGAAACGGTCACGAGGGTGCCCTGGCAGGAATCGAGGAGAACCTCCGATTTCTTCGGGAGTCGTCGAAACATCCCCGTATCCGAGGACTGTTCGGCGTTCACGCCAGTTTCACCGTGGGAGAGCATACCCTGGAGCAGATCGCCAACCGGCGGCCCCCGGGATCCGGTTGTCACATCCACGTCGCCGAGGATCCGGTGGACGTCAGGGCCTCCGTCGACGCCTTTGGTAGAGGTCCAATCGCCCGGTTGGCCGACGCCGGTCTCCTGGACGAACGGGCCCTCCTGGCCCATGGGATCCATCTGGGGGAAGACGACTACCGGAGGGTGGCGGACTCCGGGGCCACCCTCATTCACAATCCCGAGTCCAACGCCAACAACGGCGTGGGTCGCTTGGAGGTAGGCAGGGTCAAGGGGTTGGGGTGCCGGATCGGCCTGGGTACCGATGGGATGTCCTCGGCCATGCTCAGGGCCCTTCGGTTCGCCTTCCTCTCCCTCCGGGGCACCACCGCCGATCCCACGGCAGGATTTCGGGTGCTGCCCTCCCTGTTGTGGCAGAACACAAAGGTCGCCAGGGATGTTCTTGACGAGCCGCTCCTGGGTGAGCTGACCCCTGGCTCACCGGCCGACATCATCGTCGTGGACGCTCCTCCGCCCACGCCTCTGACCCCGGAGAATCTCTTCGGACATACGGTCTATGGAGCCAGTGAGGCCCCAGTCCGGCACACCGTGGCTCGGGGGCGGGTGTTGATGGAGGACTTCAACCACACCACGCTGGACCCGGAGGGGTTGGCAGAGGAGGCCCGGGCGTTGGCCCCGGCTCTCTGGGAGCGATTCAACGGATTGGACTGGAACACCCCCTACCTCGGGCCGGAGGGGTAGCTTCAGGCTCAGGGCCCGGGGGGGGCTGGCAGCTTCCGGCCCGCCCTTCAAACGACACAGAGAAAGGAAGCTGGAACCTTGGCAGACCTCGTGAACCAAGCCGCCCGAACCAGGGCAATCGAACGATGCCGTGAACGGGAGATCCTGATCCCTACCTTCGCCCAGATGCGGGATCCGGAAACGGTGGACCCGGCCATTCGAGAGGCTCTTCCAGGGATAGACATGCAGGCACTGGATCCCCGGAATCTGTTCCGGATCACCTGGAAGAACGATCCCCTCACGGGTGGATTCGGGGAAGTGAATACCCTGGAGCTTCCTTCCGCACTCACCGGAGTGGAGGCCCGGATCGTGGGGTTGGTGGGCAAGCACTTCCCAACCGGAGCTCACAAGGTGGGTGCCGCTTTCGGCTGCCTGGTCCCGCGGCTGGTTTCAGGCGAGTTCGACCCTACGATCCACAAAGCCGTGTGGCCATCCACCGGGAACTACTGCCGGGGCGGGGCCTTCGACAGCGCCGTCCTGGGGTGCTTGCCCGTGGCCATCCTCCCGGAAGAGATGAGCCGGGAACGGTTCCAGTGGCTCGAGGCTATGGGGGCCGAGGTCATCGCCACCCCGGGTTGCGAGAGCAACGTCAAGGAGATCTTCGACAAGTGCTGGGAAATCCGGGAAACCCGTCCGGAGGCCGTCATCTTCAACCAGTTCGACGAGTTCGGAAACTACCTCTGGCACTATGGGGTCACCGGTCCGGCGGTGGTGTCGGCCTTCGAGGCCATTTCGGCTCCAGGCGACCGTTTCGCGGCCTGGGTGGCCGCCACCGGATCCGGCGGAACTCTGGCGGCCGGCGATTTCCTGAAGGGCCGGTTCACCGGGAGCCGGATCACCGCTGCGGAGGCCCTTCAGTGCCCGACCCTCCTCATGTGCGGATTCGGGGGGCACCGGATCGAAGGGATCGGGGACAAACACATCCCCTGGATCCACAACGTCCGGAATACGGATCTTGTGACGGCCATCGACGACGAAGCCACCCTGCGCCTCTTGCGACTATTCAACGAAGCCGC
>CBDUAX010000563.1:0-3315 GCA_965365235.1 uncultured bacterium | reverse complement strand
TGAGGCCATTCCCGACCCTGGTGGGCCCTGGCGTGGATATTCCCGCCACACATGGCGCTCTCTGGATCTGGCTCCGGGGTAGCGATCGGGGGAAGATGGTCCACCTGGCCAAGGAGCTGAAGCAGATCCTCTCTCCTGCATTTCGGGCCGACGAGGTCATCGACGGCTTCAAACATGATGTGACCCCGGAAGGGATGGGACGGGACCTCAGCGGTTATGAGGACGGCACCGAGAACCCGGACGGCGGCGAGGCCGTGGAGGCTGCAGTGGTCCAGGGAGCTGGGCCGGCCATGGACGGATCGAGCTTCGTAGCTGCCCAGCGATGGATCCACGAGCTCTCGACCCTGGACAGGATGTCCCAGGATGAGCGGGACAATACCATCGGCCGCCGGCACTCCGACAACGAGGAGATCGAGGACGCGCCCGAGTCGGCCCACGTGAAGCGGACGGCACAGGAGGACTTCGAGCCGGAGGCCTTCGTGGTTCGGCGTTCCATGCCGTGGGCCGATGGAACCGCAGAGGGGCTGGTCTTCACAGCCTTCGGCCGGTCTCTGGATGCCTACGAAGCCCAACTGACTCGGATGTCAGGCCTGGAAGATGGGATCGTGGATGCCCTCTTCAGCTTTTCCCGACCCGTGACGGGGGGATACTTCTGGTGCCCGCCGGTGAAGGACGGGAAGCTCAACCTGGATGCCATCGGGTTTTAGTCGGTCTCAACCCTCTTTTCGCACGGCCCGGGGGCCGTTGAGGATCTGGATGGCCTCGACGGCCCCCTCGTCATTCCGGTCCACTCGGACGCGGCCTCCGTCGGCCAGGTCGATGAACCAGTCCTCGGCCGTGGGGTGGAGCTCGAAAGTCTGGTACCCCACTACCTCTACACGGAGGTGGTCTCCCACGACCTCCACTCGCACCACGACCTCTTCAGCGTCTTGCCGGAGGTCGACCTCGTCCGCGTCCATCCGGTAGGTTCCGGCAATCTCCTCCAGAGTCTCCGCAGGGATGTTTGCCAGGATCACCTCCTGGTAGTCCGGCACAGGCCATCCATATTCCCGGGCCACCGCCAACGAGATTTCCTGGGCCAGCGCCGAACCCCGGTCTCCATTGGTCATGATGAAGACGCCACGACCGCCCTCCATGAATGCAAGGAACTGGGCCCTGAATCCGTAGTTGGAGCCTCCATGGCTGAAACGGGCTTCCTCTCCCTCACCCCGAATGCCAAACCCCAATCCGTATCCCCCCAGGACCGGGGTGAACATCCTTCGGGTCATCTCCGGTGAGAGGATCCGGCCCGACTCTCCGTGGAATGAGGCCTGGAGGTCCATTGCCAGCTTGGCCAGCTCCGATGGATTCGTCCACAGGCCTGCGGCGGCCATCTCCGGATAGAGGTGCCACTTCCCGTCCCCAGGGCTCCCATCGGAGAGGTGAGAGCTGGCGGCGAAAGCTGCTCTCTCCGGAGGCAGTGGCAGCTCGTAACTGCTGAGCTCCATCCCCGCCGGATCGAGGACTTTCTCCCTGAGGATTTCGGGAAAGGGCTTCCCCGTCACGTCTTCCAGGAGTTTCTGCATGATGGTGTATCCACCGCCGGAGTACCTCCAGATGCTTCCTGGAACCGTGTCCACACGGATGGCACCTGTGTTGGCAGGCCCGGAGCCGTCCAGAACCTCCACGGTGGAAGCCAATTCAGCGTCCAGGGCGTACCCGGGAAAACCGTGGACAGTGAGTCCACCGGTGTGAGTGAGGAGGTGTTTCAGGGTGACGGGTTCGAGCCTGGTGAACCGGTTCTCCGGTAGCTGCCAGCCAACCAGGTATCCGTTGATTGAGGCCTCCAATTCCAGGAGACCCTCCTCCACCAGACGAAGCGCGGCGGTAGCTGCGACCGGTTTACTGATAGAGGCAGCCTGGAAGAGGGTCTCGGAGGTCACCGGCTCCCCGGTTTGGATGTCTTTTACCCCATAGCCTTTGGCCCAGGCGATCCGGCCTCCATCCAGCACCGCCACGCTCACACCAGGCACATTGTAGTGGGCCATCCGATCCTGGATGGTGAAGAAATCCACAATCCGGTCCCGGACCTGGATAGCCCCGGAAATCCCGTTTTCGACCTTTGCGATTCGGGGGTCGGTTTGTTGAGCTTTGGCGGCGGTATGGTGGAAGACCGAGGCCGGCGCGAGGACGAAGACCAGAAGGAGGATCGTGAGGGTTCGTTGTATCGAAGCGCCTTGGGACGTCATGACCACCCCACAAGAGTTGGGATTCAAAGGAGTTCAGCCGGGTGGACCATCCGGGGTCGTGAGCTTCCCCAGGCCCGGAACGACTCGGTAGGGGCCGTGGGGAATGGTTGAAAAGTAGGTGGACCGGCCAGGGATTCCCAACCTCTCTTGAGGCTTGAGGCCCATTTGTGACACGATTTCGACGGCTTCCCCGCGTCTTTCTCCGAACGCATACACCAACGGGCCCTCTCGGAGGAGAATCATGAATAAGAACCACCGCACCAAGCCAAAGGCCGGGTACCTCTTTTGCGCTACCATCTCTCTGATCTTCGCTGCAGGGACCGGAACAGAACTGTCGGCGCAGCAACCGGACGGTTCGGGCCTGGATCCAGCTCCTCTTCGCAGCGGGCTCCATTTCTCCATCGGTGTCGGAAGCGCTTCGGTGTCGGCCTCCTGTCCAGGTTGTGATGTGGATTTCTTCACCGACCGGATCAGTGGGCTCTCCGGGAATATCCAACTGGGTGGTGCTGTGAACTCCCGGTTGGTGATGGCCGCCGAGGCCACCGGTTGGTTGAAGAACGACGAACCCATCTACCGGCGAATTGCGGCTCTCAACCTGGTGCTGCTGGGCTACCCGAGCGAGACCACCGGATTCTTCCTGAAGGGTGGTGCGGGGGTACTCCGGGCCATCGTCGAAGACGAGTTCTCCAGGGCCCAGACCGATGCCTTCACAGCGGTGACCGGGGTGGGATACGACATCCCGCTGGGAGGGGGTACGAAGCTCACGGCCTATGTGAACTACCTTCGGACCTTCGGCGGAGAGACGTGGTTTAACGGCGTGGTGAGCCCGGTGGTGGTCACCCCTGACGCGATCCAGTTCGGGACGGCGTTGACCATCCATTGAGCCGACTCGGGACCGCGCTGACCGTCCATTGAACCCACTGGGGACCGAGGCAGAATGATGGGGAAGGGAAGGGGAAAAGTTGAGGGGCCTCGCCCGGTGGATCGGCGAGCCCCCTCTTCTTTGCCGGGCCGGGTATACGTATCCGGGAAGGGGCCTCAGGCGCGGAGCTCGGTGGTGAGGAACGCCCGGGCCGTTCGCCAGTCC
>CBDUAX010000562.1:0-3325 GCA_965365235.1 uncultured bacterium | reverse complement strand
GCCAGGGTGAGGGACGCCGCCAGGATACTGGTTCCGAAGCGGAAGAAAAGGACGAAGGCCCCTACCCCGAATAGCGCGTGAACAATAGAGGGGACCCCGGCCAGGTTGATGATGGCCAGATTGATGACCCGGGTGAGCCAGGTGTCGGGGGCGTATTCGCTCAGGTAAATGGCCGCGGCCACCCCGAGGGGCACCGAGGCGATGAGTGCGACCGACACTAACCAGATGGTCCCCACCAGCGCCGGCAGGATCCCTCCAGCCGTCATCCCATTGGTTGGGGGGGACGTAAGGAACTCCCAGGAGATGGCTCCGTGACCCTTCACCACCAAGACCGTGAGAATCATGACGACGGGGATCACCAGGACCACCGTCATCAGGAGGAAGAGCATCTTGTAGAGCCATTCAACACGCTTATTGCGGCGATTCAGGGCTGTAGCTTCGAACATCGACTAGCCCTTCTTCTTGATGCCGCGGACGACAAGGTCAGCGGTGAGATTGATGACGAAGGTCACGACGAACAGCAGGATCCCGAGGGTGAACAGGGCCTGGTAGTGATCTGAACCCATAGGGGCCTCACCCAACTCCGCAGCGATGGTGGCCGTGAGGGCTCTGACAGAATCGAACACGCTGGTAGGGAGGTTGATGGAGTGCCCGGTGGCCATGAGGACGGCCATGGTTTCCCCGAAGCCTCTACCTACCCCAAGGAGGACCGCCCCCAGGAGACCGTTCTTGGCCGCCGGAAGAACCACCTTCACGATCACCTGCCAACGGGTGGCCCCCATTGCCTCCGCCGCCTCACGGTATCCATCCGGTACGGCCTTCAGCGCATCCTCGGCTATGGTGGTCATGATTGGCGCTGCCATGAGTCCGAGGATGACTCCTGCATTGAGGACATTCAGCCCCACCGACTGATCGAAGAGATCGATGATCAGAGGGCTGATGATGCTGAGGCCGATGAAACCCCAGACAACCGAGGGAATGGCGGCCAGAAGCTCCACCAGAATCTTCAGGGCCTCCCGGAGTTTCCCGGTGGCGAACTCCCCGATGAAAATGGCCGCGCCCAGGGAAAAGGGGACCGATACCAGCATGGCCAAGCCTGTCACCGACGCTGTGCCTACGATCAAAGCCAGTGCACCGTAGGTGGGGTCCCGTTCGAAGGTCGGACGCCAAGCCGGAGATGTGAAAAACTCTCTCACATCCATGGTGTTCAGTATGAATCCAAACCCCTCCTTCGTGATGAAGACGAAGATCCCGATGATGAACACGATTGCCGAGATGCCGCCTACGAACACAAAGGCGGCGATGGCCTTGTCCTGGTACCAGGAAAGGTCCCTGGAATGGAGGTCTCCGTGGCGGGAGGAGTGAGTGGTCCCCCGGTCCCTCGGTGCCAGGGAGGCAGAGGTCGGGTCAGACGGCATCCGGACCCCTGAGGATCTCCATGAGGTCTCTCAACCGAGAAGTAATCTCCCGATAGATGCCTTCCAGACGGGCCATTGCCTCGGGGTCGTCTTGACTGAAGGGACACGGCCCCAGGTCCCAGTTCAAGAAGACCGTCTTGTAGGGAACCTCCCCTACCATCTCCCTGGATTTCTCGTCCAGCCCCACGATGACATGATAGTGCTTGGGTTCCGCCATCAGGTCCGGGACTCGTTTGGGGTGGAGGCCATCGAGAGGCAACCCATGATCCTCAAAGAAAGGTATGGCCTCGGGCCGCAAAGACGCCGCAGGATCCCAGCCACCGCTGGTAAACTCTCCGCACTCGGAGAACACCTTCTTCGAATAGGCCTCGGCGATCTGGCTGCGGCAATCGTTCCCCCGGTCCATGAAGAGAATTCGGTAGACCTTCGGGTTCTTGGTCTCCCCATCCACCGCGAAGAGGGTTTCGTGGGCGATGTTCTCAGCCTGGTCGGAGACCCTCAGGAGGACGTAGAGGGCCCTCAGATAGGCGAATAGATCCCGTACTGGCTGATCATGGGTTTCCCCCGCGGATACCAGGTCCTCGAAGGCCTTGTCGTGGGTGGTATCCACCGGCCGAGTGAGGCCCAGCGCCCGCCTGGCAATCTCCGTGTCCTCCTCATGGAACGATTTCAGAGCCTCGGCAAGGGAGTCCCTTGATTGCTGGGCGATGAGTTCGATGTCCCTGGCGATTTCCGGGGGAGGAGGCATGGAACACCGGAGGGAGTGCCGGCATACCGTGACGGCATAGTCCCCAACACGTTCCAGCGCCACGTCCATCCGCAGTATGGCCGATACATACCGAAGGTGATGGGCAACGGGGAGGTGGCGGACGACAAACCCGTGGCAGCGCTGATCAAGGGCCCGGGTTTCGCGGTTGACGATCCTGTCCTGGAGCACTACCCGATTGGCCAACTCGGTGTCGAGGGTCAGGAGCGCTTGAACGGCGTCCCTGACTTGCTCCTCCACCAGGTCCGCTACAGCCCTGAGCCTGGAGCGGATCTCCTGGAGATCCCGCTCCAGACGCTCTTCGTAGTGTGACACAGCACTCAGCTCCCTTGGGACGCATAGCCGGAAGGAGGTGCGAGCCTTGTTCGACTACCCCTGTGGGGCCGCCGCGCAGCGAAGGTCCCCCCGGGTCGGGGCATAACCTTTCTCCACAAGGATACACTGGCCTTCATCACTCAGAATCCAGTCCAGATACTCCTTGGTGGCGCCTTCCGGCTCCCCCGCCGTGTACATAAACAGGGGACGGGAGATAGGATAGCTCCTATCGACCGCAGTCTCCATAGTTGGGGAGATACAAGCGCTGCCCTCTTCTGCTGACACACAGGGCATCTTCACGTGGTCGGTAGCGTAGGCCAGGCCGCTATAGCCGATTGAACAGGGTGTTTGCTCGACCAGATCCACCACATCCTTGGAGCCGTGCATGTCCCGAGAGCCCAGCTTGAAGGGGTCCTCGCCGAGGACCGTCTCCTGGAAATAGACATATGTCCCAGAGTTGTTCTGCCGGCTCACCCGTACGATCTCGTCTGAGTTGCATCCGGGAACCGTAACACCCAGGTCGGACCAGACCTCCGAGGGGCCTCCATCTCCGTAGATGGCCGCAAGCTGCCCGAATGTGAATGCGTCGATGGGGTTGTCCGGGTGGAGGAAGACAGCCAGCGCATCGTAACCCACGATATGCTCCATCGGTTCGATTCCCCGCTCCCGGGCCGCCTCGATCTCACTCTCTTTCATGGTCCGGCTGGAATTGGCCAGGTCCACGGTCCCGTTGATGAGGGCGGAGATCCCGGTGCCGGAGCCACCACCGGTGACCGCCACAGCCACGTTCGCGGCTACCGACCCGTAGGCTTCCGCCCAGGCCTGA
>CBDUAX010000561.1:0-3334 GCA_965365235.1 uncultured bacterium | reverse complement strand
CTCTCGCAACTCGCGCAGTCCCCGAACCGGGCTTGAATCGGCCCGGGCCTCCATCTTGCGAAGGGCTCCTTCCCAGATGTCGGGGGGTGTGTCCAGATCCGGGTCCCCACGGCCCAGGGAAATCAGGTCTTCTCTGGACGAAGCCAGCTCCATCATCTTGTAGCGGAGGGAGGTTGCAGCCTCGCCCTTCTTCCTCGTGTCGCTGGTCATGAATCCTCCTCCCTGGAGAGGAGGAAGCTGGCCGCTCGCTGGGATGGCGCAGCCGAGCAGATGGACAGCGCCTGTTTCCAGGTCTGGATTCCCTTCACCAACTCCGGTGGGCCGGCTACGTAGCCCATCCGAAACTGGTCGAGTCCCGGAAGTGAATCGAAATGTCCGACGAGGATGGTGTCGTCGGAGAGGAAGGAAAGGTCGGCGGCACCCGCTTCTGACAAGAAGAGCTGTCCACCCAAAACCAGAACCTCTGGAATGCCCTCCTTCGGCACTCGTCCCGGGTCACGGAAACCTCCACCGACCTCACGGTAGAAGACCTTGGCATTCCCCGCCCCTGCATCATCCGGATCCACGAGCTGAATCCCCAAGAGGTCCATGAGCCCACGGTGACAGCAGTCCCCCGACACCACAACGATCGACCCAGCATCAACCCCGAGCCCGAGGAGCGTCACATAGAGTGCCTCTCCCTCCCCATGGGTTACGATCACGCTCCCAGCAGCTCGGTCCGGCCCGCCCCGCTGGCGGATCTTTTCGGCCACGGCGGAGCGCAACTCCGTGAGGCCGGGCCGGGTCGTGTAGTGGGTTTCGCCTCGTTGCAGGTGGTCCCGGAGATGCGCGAGCAATCCTGTAGGTAAGGGATTGTCGAGAAAGGGCACCGGTAGCGTTTCCATCCCCAAAGCGGAAACCCGTTTCGCCAACTGCCGGGGGAGGATGGAGGGTCGTGGGTTTGGCATCTGTGTCGACTCAAAGGGAATGGGTGGCGACGGCTACCTACCATCGCGGTAAAATTCGTGAATCCGCATCAAGGTCTCTCGTTGGCCCAACCGCTGAAGAGCGCCGGTCAACTCGAATGCATCGAAGCGGCGCCCGGATACTTGACCCCTCAAGCTGGCGAGGAAGAGGAACGCCGGCATGATCTCCATGGGATCGTTCCAGGAGGCACGTTCGCCCTCCGACACGGTCCGGGCCTCCTCGTCGGTCAGCGATGTCGGCTTGATTCTCAGGCCCGGTGTGATGGTGTTGACGCTGACCTTGGTCCCTCCCAGCTCAAGCGAGAGGACCTTGGTGAACGCCTCCACGCCCCACTTGGCGGCACAGTACGCCGCCTCTCCCTCAAAAGGCATGACCGCGGAGCGAGAAGACACGCTGATCACCGATCCGCCCTCCTGCCGAAGAAGGGGAAGCAGATCCCGGGTCAGGAGGAAGGGTGCCGTCAGCATGACCGCCAACACCTCTGCCCACTCTGAGAGGGGCATCTCCGCCACAGGTGTCACCTTCCACACCGCAGCGTTGTTTACGATCACCTGAAGGTGTTTTGCACCCTGGGTTACAGCCGTTGTGAAGGCCGCACATTGGTCCGGATCCGCCAGGTCGGTCTCGATGGCATGGACGGTACCCCCGGCAGCTTCGATCAACGAGGCCGTGGTTTGTAGCTCCGACGGGTTTTCGGAGCAGATCCAGACCCGGGCTCCCTCAGCGGCGAGCGCCCGAGAGATGGCCCGGCCCAATCCCCGACCAGCCCCGGTCACGACAGCATCGATAGCCTTGTCCTGCATGGTACCCCCATTCACCGGGTAGCCAACCGACCCGAGATCAGATCAAGGCCCTCACCATGTACGCACACACGAACCCGAGATAATTGCCGAGCGCATAGCCGAAGATTCCCACGATGACGCCCGGGGTCACCAAGCGATCCCACTTCATCGCCATGGCCAGGGCCAGGGCGGAACCAGGTCCACCGATGGCCGCCTGACTGGCCACGGAGACGGTGGGGAGGTCGAGCCGTGCCAACCATCCAATCCCGTACGCCATCAGCGCATGCACTGCGATGATGCCAATCATGAAACCGAAAATCGAAATCCCGGCCTGGAAAACCTCGGCGATCACCGATGACGCCCCCAACACGACAAAGAAGAGGTGCAGGGCGAAGTACGAGGCAACCTGGGCCCCACGGAGCTTTCGTATGGCCGGGAGCTGCGCCAGAACCAACGCAATGGTTGTGAGCCAGAGAACCTCGGGGATTCCAGGCACAACCTCACCGAGGCGTCGCGCCAACCACAATACCGCCAGCGGCAACCCTGCGAGAATGGACATCTCGGTGATGCTGATCTCCGTCACCGACCACTCCCGCTGCAGGTCTTTTGCCCCCGTGCCGATCTGACCATCAACCTGGCCGCCTGATTCGGCCGGAACCGTCTCCTGGGGCCGGGCTCGCCGAAGGAATATCGGCGGCGGCGAAGGTACTCGGCGGGATCTCCAGGCCCTGTCCCACAGCGGCGAAGTTCATGCCGCCCCCGGCAAACGCCCCCGCGAAGGCTCCGCTCAACCTCCACGTTTCCGGGCCGACCCAGCCGCTCATCAGCACCCCACAGACCACGCCCCCCAGCAGGCTCCCGAAGACTGCCACTACATAGGCAGCCATAAGGGGCCGACCGGCGGTCAGGATCTCCCTCAGGTCCGTACCGATGATCACCAGCACGATGGCATAGGGGATCGCGAACTCGAAGACCGTAGCGTTTGTGGCCGACTCCGCGGTGGTGGGGATCACACCAATGTTGGCAAGGGCAATTCCCAGCAGTGTGCACACGACGGCAGAGCTGATGCGTTCAACGAATTTGAAACGTCTCTCCAGAAACCGGGTGAAGGCTACAACAGCAAAAATGAACGCCAGGAGAAGGAGCGGATCACTGATCATTGGGCAGCCATGTGTTTCGGCGACTCACCCCTTTTGACTCGCTCCAGGTTCCGTTTCACCGCAGCTACAACGCCTTTTTGGCCACCTCCTGTGCCCCCGCCCACGTGGGGAGAGAGCAGGACATTTCCGAGTTCCAGAAGCCCGTGGTTCGCGGGGAGTGGCTCGTCCACAAACACATCCAGGCCTGCACCGGCGATGCTTCCCGATCGGAGGGCCTCAACCAGGGCATCCTCATCCACCAGCCCCCCCCGGGCGGTGTTCACCAGAACGGCGGTTTCTTTCATGCGAGCCAAGGCCTCTCCATCGATCAGGCCCGTGGTTATTTCGGTTTGCGGCGCGTGAAGACTGACCACGTCGGACACCTCCAGGAGCTCGGGGAGGGATGCGTACCGCACCCCCAGCATCTCCTCGTACTCCGAGGGGAGG
>CBDUAX010000560.1:0-3338 GCA_965365235.1 uncultured bacterium | reverse complement strand
CCCCGTCCTGGATGCAGACGCCCGGGAGGAGTTGGAGACCTTCCTCCATTTCCAGCTTTCAGACAATACCAAAGCCCGGGTGCTCAACAGCTCGCAGGACAACCAATATGTGGGGCGTAGGGTTGGGGAGCCTCGTATCGAAGCGCAGGAGGCGTTTTACCAGTGGTTGGAGGATCGCCTTGAACCCTGACCGGTTCCAGCGTATCAAAAGGGTTCTTGCCAGGCGGCAACCCGACCTCACGGTGCTCATGGAGCATGTGAACAAGAGCCACAACTTCTCGGCCATTGTCCGGAACTGCGATGCGGTAGGGGTCCTCGAGGTTCACGGGGTGTTCCCGAAGAAGGGAGTCGAGCTGAGCCACCACACTTCCGCCGGTACCACCCGGTGGGTTCAGGTCCGGAAGCACCCGGGGGTGGACGCTGGGGCCCGGTATCTCAAGGAACAGGGATTTCTCCTATTGGCGGCCCATCCATCTCCCGACGCCACGGACTACCGCGAGATCGACTACACCCGGAAGCTGGCAATCATGGTCGGGGCCGAGTTGGACGGTCTCTCCCCGGAGGGTTTGGCGTTGGCGGATCGGAAGGTTGCCATTCCCATGGCTGGAATGGCTCGATCCCTCAACGTCTCGGTGGCCACCGCCTTGCTCCTCTTCGAAGCATCCAGACAGCGTGAAGCCGCGGGGATGTACGAGGAGTCCAGGCTCCCCAGAGGGGAGTATGAGAAAATCCTCTTTGAGTGGTGCCATCCTGAACTGGCGAGCTTCTTCAGAAGGAAACAGGCTCCTTACCCGCCCCTCTCCGAAGACGGCGAAGCCCTGGTCGAACCGGGGTTCAACCTGACCTGATCCATTTCCCGGAGCTGGGTATCCCCCCGTGCAGGAGGGTTCGGAGCTATTCCTTTTTCCCCAACTGAAAGCGCAAAGACTCCTCCAGGGTGGGATACCGAAACTCGAAACCCGTCTCTTCCGCCTTTCTCGGCACCACCCGAGCGCCGTCCAGAAGCAGCGCCTTGCCCATCTCGCCGAAAAGGGCCTTCACAGCCATTGCGGGGACGGGGATCAGTGTGGGCCGGCCGAGAACCCGGCCGAGGGTGCTGGTGAAGGTCGAGTTGGGCACGGGCTCAGGGGCCGTAGCGTTCAGGGGGCCCCGAAGGGACTTGGTGACAAGGGCGTGGTAGATGAGCGCTACCTCGTCATCCAGATCGATCCAACTCACGTATTGTCGGCCCGACCCCAACCGGCCCCCGATGCCCATCTTGAAGGGCAACAACATGGTCCCCAGGGCCCCACCCTTCGGGGATAGGACCATCCCGGTTCGGAGGGTCACCACCCGGATCCCAGCTCGGTTCGCCGGCGCAGTAGCCCCTTCCCACTCCTTACAGACACGGGCCAGGAACCCCTTGCCCGCCTTGGTGCTCTCGTCCACTCGGCCGGAGCCACGATCCCCGTAGAATCCGATGGCGGAGGCAGAGACAAGAACCAGCGGTTTTCGTTTCCGGCTGGCGAGTGTTTTCGAGAGAAGCTCCGTACCCTTCCGCCGGCTTTCCAGAATCTTCTCCTTCTTCTCCGCAGACCACCTCAGGCCGAAGATGGGCTCCCCTGCCAGGTGGACGACGCCGTCCAGCCCTTCCAGAGCATCCCCATCGATCTTTCCCGAGTGTGGGTCCCAATAGGCGGAGGAATCGGCGGCGTGTCGGGTGATCCGAAGGACGGAATGGCCGCCGGCTTCAAGGAAGTGGGTTAGCGTTTGTCCCAGAAGGCCTGAGGAACCCGTGATCCCAACCGTCATGGTTCCATCCGACCGGTACTTCGCATGGAGATCCATATCATGCCGGAGCCGGGCATGTCGGAACGAGAACAGGCGATCGAGTTCTTTGTTTACGAATCCTTCAGCGAAAAGGCGCCCGGCAGAACCCAGGGGTGGGCTCCACTCCACCTCATCCTCCATGAGGGTACCACCATCCCCGGAAGGGAGAAACCGGTGGGCATGAACCCATTTGCCGAAGGGGCCTGAGGTCTGCTCATACTGGAAAAACTTCCCATCTTCGAAGGTGGTGTGCCGGACCACCCATTTGAAATCGGTCGGACCCCGCTTCACGGCGATGGTGACCTTTCCACCGTCCTGGATCCCGCCCTCCCATTCCAAGACCCGGGCTTGGGCCCACGGAGGGATCAGACGCTCCAGAGCCCCCGGGCGCATGTGCCAGTCGAATACACTCTTTGGAGAGTGTGGTAGGTGAGACCGGTGACGAAATACAGGCATAGGGGAATTCAACCAGATTAAGAGGTAAATCGCACCAAGTATATTTCAAGCTGTATCTTACCACGAATCTACCAGGGATGCTCCCCCCCTGGGGTTCAGCGGTTCTCGGTCTCAGCCGGTTGGAGAGGAAAATACCGGGAAAGGACCTCACGAAGGTCCTCTTCGAAGGACTCACCCTTGGCAATGACGCCGGCGGCTTGCGCCCGGAGCCGTTCCTGGTCGTCCAGGGTGAGTTCCTTCCCTGTGCATACAATCACAGGGATTCCCCGATGCACCTTGTCATGCTGGAGGCGCCTCAGGAAAGTGGCTCCATCCATGATCGGCATCATGAGATCCAGGAGGATGACATCCGGAGTCTGCTCCTGGAGGCGAGCTTCCCCCTCCCGGCCGTTTTCTGCCAGCGTCACGCCCATCCCGGCCTCTTGTAGGTACTCCTTCATGACCATCCGCGTGTCGGGATCGTCTTCGACCACCAGAATCTGCCGGTCTCGTGTTTCATCGAGGTTTCGTGCCCCAGCCGATAGGAGATCCTCTCGCTCGATGGGTTTGGGGAGGACATCGAGAGCCCCTAGAAGGTCGGCACGATCACCCTCTTCGGCTACGATACTCACGATCACCACTGGAATCGCTCTGAGCTCCGGGTCTTCTTTGAACTCTCTGAGGGCTTCCCAACCCGTGACTCCGGGCATCATCAGGTCCAGGATGATGAGGTCGGGACGGAAAACCCGAGCCTGCTGGAGACCGTCTCCGGCGGACTCGGCGGTGAGGATGTCACACCCCAACCCCTCCAGGTGCTGGGCCATGAGAACACGGGAGTCGGGGTCGTCATCGATGACCAGGACAGTTCCGAGTCGCCCTTCCCCAGCCGCGGGGGACTCCGTCTCCTCCAGAGGTTTGGACGATTCGATAGGACGGAGGGCCTCGGCAATGAGTACATCCTCCGCTCTGGCCGGGGATTGGGCAGCCAGATCCATCAGAATGGTGAATGTTGAGCCCTTGCCATCCTCACTTTCGACGGTCAGCTCATATCCCATCAACTGACACAGGGAACGAGAGATGGTCAGCCCCAATCC
>CBDUAX010000559.1:0-3373 GCA_965365235.1 uncultured bacterium | reverse complement strand
GCCAGGATCATCATTCCGGCCGAAAGCATGAGAGCCAGCGTCACCGCCCCGAGCATCATGACGGGTACGGCCAGAAGCGGGAGTCGGAAACTGATTCCCTCGGTCTCTCCCAGAAGAGGAGCCATGACGGCGCCGATGGACACGAACATGGCCAAGACATTCAGGACCCCCGCCGCGACGCCCATCGTCGCCACATAGAGGTACTTGGAGGTGACCACCGTGGTCCTGGAGGCGGCCGTCGTCATGAGGGTTTCCCAGGTGGAGCGTTCCCGCTCCCCTGCCGTCGTGTCCACGGATGGATAGAAGCAGCCGAGGGCCACCATGATGGTCAGGAAAAGTGGAATCATCATGCCCAGGATCAGGGCGCCCAGATCCTCCTCGGTGGACACATTCTCGTCCGCGACGGCAAAGAGGAGCCGGTCCTCCGCCTGGACCCCCAGAGCCTCCGCCTCCCGGATCATCCATTCCGAGCGATAGTCGTCCACCTCGTCCTCGATCCTACCAGCCGCCGATCGACTGCGTGTCACGGCACCATCGAACTGGATTCTGATTCGGAAGTTCCCAGGCAGGGCGCCCCCTCCTCCGTCAGCCGGATAGAAGCTGAAGAGGGCATCCAACTCACCTTCCTGAATAAGGCTGAGGGCTTCTTCTTCCCCCATCGTTCGAACCAGGTCCAGATTCTCGACAGCTGCGATGGACTCCAGGAGGCCCGCATGTTCAGCAGGGGCCTCCCCCGTCACGGCGACACGGGAGGTAAACCCTTCGTTCAGTCCCTGAATGAATGTCATGGAGCTGAACATCACCCAGAGGAGAATCGGGTAGAGAAAGATGGGCATGAGGATGCTGTTCACCACGATGGCTCGCTCCCTCAAGGCGGAACGAAGCTCCATGGTGTAGAGGATCCAGATGTCCCTGGGGTTCATTGGACTCCAGAACATGGCGGGAGAGGAGAGAGCAGGGCTCTCGCGGACCGGGGAAGTTGACGGCGACCCGGGTGGTCGGTCAACCGTACGCCTCGAGGATCGGTCTCCTTCGATCCTCTGAGACAAGGGGAGGTTCCCTGGCTACAGGCGGGCTCAGCCCCCCGGCGACGCGCGGAGCCAGGTCATCTGCGGTTGGTTCCGGAACACGATTGATCCAGCAGTGGGATCGAAGGTGAAGGAAAAGGTGAAGGTGAAGGTGCCACCGTCCAGCCCCTGGTGGTCGATTTCAAAGTCCACCCCCTCCTGGGTGCTCTCCCTTCGCACCGAGATGATGGGGTACACCACGATGCCCTCTTCCCCCGTGTCGAACACCAGGTCCTGAGCTCGGATCTCGAAGGATCGGTCGGCATAGGTGGGATTCGACGTCGTCCAGACCCCGTGGATCTCTGCGGGGGCGAAGCGGTCCTCCTCTCCCTCTCCTTTGGCACACCCGAGAACCAAGGTGAGGCAGAGGAAGGAGCTGAGGATCCACCAACCAGGTCGGGTCATTCGTCCTACTCTTCCTTTCCTCGGGTTGCCCCGGGAAGCTTCCCGGCCTCGAGGAGTTCGAGGAACACCCGGGCTGCTACCGGATCCAGAGTATTGCCAGCCTGCTCCCGAATCCAGAGGATTGCTCTGTCCACGCCGACTCCGGGGCGATAGGGCCGGTGAGAGGTCATGGCATCGAATCGGTCCGCCACCGCCAGAACCCTGGCTTCCAGTGGGATGGCCTCCCCTTCCAATCCCCGGGGATACCCGGACCCGTCCCACGACTCGTGGTGGGCATAGACGATGGGGATGATATCTCCCAGGGCCTGGATGGGTTCCAGAATCCTCACCCCGGCCTCCGGGTGAGCCCGAATGATGGCCTGTCCCTCCTCCGTAAGTGGCTTGGTCCCATCGAGGATCTCCAGGGGGACCCCGATCTTGCCGATGTCGTGTAACAGCCCGCTGCGTTGAAGGTTGAGTACGGCGGGCTCGGAAAGGCCCATGGCACGCCCCACCGAAACCGCCATCGACGCGACTCGTTCGGAGTGCCCCATGGTCCATGGCGATTTGGCATCGATGGCTCTTGCCAGGGCCGTCAGAGCCCCCCAACTCAACCGGTCCAGCTCCTCCAGGAGGCGAGCGTTGGATAGGGCCACGGTGAGTTGGTCGGCGACTCTTTGGATGTGCTCGCCGTCGTTGGGGGCGGTCCCGATCTCGTCCCTCCCGGCGACCAGGAAAAACCCGACAAGCCCCTCCGGAAGCTTGAGGGGGGCCACAAGCGCTGAACGGAGATCCTCAGCTCCGGGCGTATCGTCAAGCAGGCCCGCCAACCCGTCCTCTTCCCACACCCGCACCGGTTCATCGGCCGCAGTCAGCGCGTCCAACACACCCTTCTGGAGCTCGATCCTTCTGCCTTTCGAGGCATGGGAAACCTCGGCCGGTACGTGGGCCCACAGGCGCCCCTCCCGGGCTCCCAGCCATTCCAGGTGACATACCCCCAATAGGTCGCAGCGAATGAGTTCCCCCGCCCCGAGGAGAACGGCCTGGATGATGTCCCGCACCTCCAGGGCGGAGAGGATGGCTCGATCCACCTCGCCTGCCGTCTTCAGCGCCTGGAACTGCTCAGCCAACCTCACGGACATGGAGTTGAAGGACTCCGCCAGATCCTGGAACTCGTCGTCGCTGTCGACAAAGACCTTTGCCTTCAGTTGCCCCCTGGCAAGGCGTTTCGTTCCGGCTTCCAGAGCTTCCAGGGGCCCCAGGGTCCTCCGAATCTGTGCGGTGGAGAAGATTCCCACAGCCACCAGGGTCAGGATGAAGATGCCCAGGAATGTGCCCTGGAAGGCCTCGAGGGAGGAGAGGGCCTGTTCGGGGGATTCACTCACGGAGAGGGTCAGTTGCCCGAGTCCGAATTGGGGTCGGAGAAAGACCTCTCGGGTAGCCGCAAGAAAAGCTGTGCCGTCATCCGCTTCCCAGGGAAAGATCTGGGCAGCGGTCCGATCTGGATCCACCTCAACCATGGGCTCCACCTCGGCGAGGGCATCCAGGAACCGGTAGGTATCGGGGAAGGTGCAAAAGAGAGGGATGGCCTCCCCCGAAACCACGCAGAGCCCGGCGGAGCTGGGAAGGGCAGAGTATCCACTGGCGGTACTCCAGAGGAAGTCCTGGTCGATCTCGGCCCAGAGCGTCGATTCCGGATCCCCGTCTACCTCCACCCTGAGTGCGAGGAGGATCCTGGGGTCCCCCGGGGTGGAATTGTCCACCTTGGCCAGGGCGGCTCCAGAAGCGAGGTGGGCGTCTTCGTCCGGTGACACGTTCGTCGGTGCCTCGAAGTCCCCCAGTAGGGGCAGGCGGCCCTGCTCGGAAAGGAGGATGGCCGACCGGAACGCCACCTCGGCCTGTTCCCGCCGAGCCCCGGACTC
>CBDUAX010000558.1:0-3377 GCA_965365235.1 uncultured bacterium | reverse complement strand
CGTCCTCCCGCCAAGCGTTGGGGAGGTCCACTACGAGGGAGAGATCGGAGTGCTGATCGGCCGATCCGCCAGTTGGGTTTCCGAAGGCTCGGCTCTGGACTACGTCGAGGGGATCGTACCGGTTAACGATGTGACGGCCCGGACCCTCCAAAGGAAGGACAGTCAGTGGAGTCGGGCCAAGGGCTTCGACACCTTTTGTCCGGTCGGACAGCCCAGGAGCCTGTCGGAAGTCGATCTGGATTCCTTGGAGGTGCGGACCCGGGTGAACGGAGAAGAACGTCAGCGGGGGAGGAGTGAACAGATGGTATTCTCGATCCCTTTCCTGATTTCCTATATCTCACGGATCATGACCCTGGAGCCGGGGGACCTTCTGGCCACCGGCACACCTGAGGGGGTCGGGAAGTTGGTGCCCGGAGATGAGGTGGAAGTCGAGCTGGCCGGGTTCGAGGTCCTGAAAAACCCCGTGGTGGCGAGAGGAGAGGAGTGAACCATGCTTCCCGAGCTGAGTCAGCGGTTCTTGAGCCTTCCACCTTACCCCCTCGCGGGGATTCCGGAGGCACGGAAACGCCTCCTGGACGCCGGGGTCGACATTATCGATCTGAGTGCCGGAGATGCGGACCTGGCCCCTCCCCCGGCGGCTGTGGAGGGGATCAGAGAGGCAGTCCAGGACCCGGGGTTCTCCCGCTATCCTTTCAACCTGGGTTTGGCGGCGTTTCGGACCGAGGTGGTGAGTTGGATGTCCAGGCGCTTCGGCGTGGATCTGGATCCGGCCAAAGAGATCGTACCACTGATCGGATCCAAAGATGGGATCGCTCACCTCCCGCTGGCATTCATGAACCCCGGAGACACGGCGTTCATCCCAGATCCGGGGTATGCTCCGTACTGGAGCGGGATCTGGTTGGCCGGCGGAGAGCCGATTCGGGTCACGTTGAAGGAGGAGAACGATTTCCTCATTCCTCTCCAGGAGCTCCCGGCCGTGGAGCTCGCTCGTGGGAAGCTCCTTTATCTCAACTACCCCAACAACCCGACCACCGCAATCGCCTCACGGGAATACCTGGCCGAAGCGGTGGCGTTCTGTGCGAAGCACCGGATGGTGTTGGTCTACGATAATGCGTATAGCGAGGTGGCCTTCGATGGCTACCGGCCGCCCAGCATCTTCGAGATCGATGGAGCTCGGGACGTCGCCCTGGAGTTCCACTCATTCTCCAAGACCTTCAACATGACCGGTTGGCGCATCGGTTGGGCTGCCGGGAACCCGGAGTTGATAGGGGTTCTTTCGAGGGTGAAGAGCTTCGTGGATACCGGGGCCTTTCTGGGCATCCAGGCGGCAGGGGCGGCGGCGTTGCGGAACTGGGAGGATTGGGTCCCGCAGAATATCGATGTGTTCCGGAGTCGAAGGGACGCGGCGGTGGAGGCCCTGACGAAGGAAGGGTTTTCCATAACACCGCCCCGGGCAACCATGTACCTCTGGATTCCGATCCCAACAGCGGAAACGGGAATCGAATTTTGCCGCCGCGCTCTGGAGCAGGAGGGGGTCATCGTACTCCCTGGAAGCTCGATGGGGCAGGGGGGCGAGGGGTTCTTCAGAATCGCTCTCACGACCTCGGAGTCTCGACTACGGGACGCGGCAGAGCGTCTTGGGAGATTGATTAGCTGAGGAAAGGGGGCCGGACCGGATTCCCTGGCACGGGGTTGGTGCGGATTAGGTTCCGGCCCACCCGGAGGCTTTCGTTCCGGAACTGGTCCAGGAGGGGGGGTTAAAAGAAAACAGATGACTGACCCGTCCCCCCTCCCTGGAGGCGCCGATCCTCGCCTTTCCCCCGGTCCCCGTTCACGGCCCGGATACCGGCGGGCGTTCTGGATCTCCATCGGGGTTTCGGCGGCCTTGCACCTCGTGGGCCTGTTCTTCTACAACACCCTCTTGATTCAGGCCCCGGTCTTCTCTCCCCAATTCAGCTCCACAGGACCGACCCAACGGCCCGAAGGCACGGAGCTGGTCAACCTCCAGGAGGTCCCCGCGGACCAGGAGGTTCTCCCTCCGGAGGAGATCACCGAAACGGAAGTGCCGACCGTTGCCGTGGAATCCATCAGCATCGGGGAAGAAGACCCCGGGGCGGACCTCGCCCGTTCTTTGGCACCAGGGCCCACCGCGGCGGAGCGTATCAGACCCAACGCCGGGGACCTGCGCTTTTGGGCGCCAGTGGACCCTGAGGTAACGCGTCTGAGAGAGGAGCAGCTCATGAGACTCCTCCTTGCTGCGGAACTGGAAGACCTTGCGGACTCCATGGCCTTTGCCGAGGAGTTGGCCCGGAGAGGGACCGACTGGACCTACACCGACGATGAGGGCCGGAGATGGGGTGTGTCCCCAGGGAAACTCCACCTAGGCGACATAACCCTACCTCTGCCCGGATTCTCAGCATCTCCCTGGAACCGGGAACAGAATGCCGACCGTCTCTGGGCATGGGACGACATCAATCAAGCGGCGGCCCGGAGGGGGGTCCAGGACTCCTGGAAAGAACGGGCCGAGGCCATCCGCCGAAGGATGGACGCCGAGCGGAGACCCGACACGACCCGGGTCCGCCGGTAACACCCATCCTCCTTCTTCCGGACCCAAACCAACTGTACTGAATTGAACGGTCCTCCCAGGACCGTCGGCGGAAATTGACGCCCCTCGGCGGTTCCGGTAATCTTTCGTGTTCTCCGCTCTTTCCAGGCCTCTGCCCGGGGGGAGCGGAACCGTTTATTCGCGGTAGCCTACAAAAGAAAACGCGGCCGCCCTCGTCAGGCGCCGTCGGTTTTTTCTTTGCTCCCCCTGGAGAGTCTGGAGTCGACGTGGCCACTGAGCTGGCGCCCCGCCTGGAACCGAAAGCCATCGAAGGACCCCTCTATTCCGGATGGATGGAGAACGGGTACTTCCATCTATCCGCCCGGGAAGTCCTGGACGAGGGCCGGGATCCTTTTGTCATCGTCATCCCCCCGCCGAACGTCACCGCGGTCCTTCACATGGGCCATGGCCTCAACAACACGATCCAGGACGTATTGATCCGTTGGCGCCGGATGCAAGGAAGGGCTTCCCTCTGGGTTCCGGGGACTGATCATGCCGGTATCGCCACTCAGAACGTTGTGGAGCGCCAACTGGCTCAGGAAGGCAAGGCGCGAGAGGACCTGGGACGAGAGGCGTTCGTCGAGCGGACCTGGGACTTCGTCCGGGAAACCGGGGGAGCAATCCTGGATCAATTGAAGGCCATCGGGTCCAGCTGTGATTGGGATCGGACACGTTTCACCCTGGACCCCGGGCTCAGCCGGGCGGTCCGGGAGGTCTTTGTTCGCCTCTATGAGAAAGACCTGATCTATCGAGGGGAATACATCATCAACTG
>CBDUAX010000557.1:0-3386 GCA_965365235.1 uncultured bacterium | reverse complement strand
CGACGGGGATCCGGTCCTCACCAATGCAGACGTGGTAACGCTCTACGAGAGCTGGGGAGAGCCAGCCTTTCAGCCGGGAGACCGATACGAATACAGCAACCCGGGATACGAGGTGCTCGGCCTCATCGTGGAGCGGATCTCGGGTCGGAGCCTGGGCGAATTCCTGGAGAAGAACATCTTTGAACCCCTGGGTATGAAGTCGGCCGTCGTCCGGGAACGTTCAAACATCCAAATCCCGAACCGGGCCGTGGAGTACCGTCCAGATCCGTCAGGGAGTGGGTGGATCGAAGAAGATGATCACCCCCTCAACTGGATCACCGGGGCGGGAGGCGTATACGCCTCTCTCGACGACCTCTACCTGTGGGATCAGGGGCTTTATACGGAGACCCTGGCGAGTAGGGAGACCCTGGGCCTGGCTTTCACGCCAACCACACTCAACGACGGCAGCATTTCTGAGTACGGATTCGGGTGGAGGGTGAGTGACCGGTTGGGCCATAGAGCGGTCCACCACGGAGGTTCCTGGGTCGGCTTTCGGGCAGCCATCATCCGGTATATCGATGACGGTTGTGGTAGCGTCGAATGCCAGTTCGGGGGCGGGTGATCTCGCCGACGAGGTGGATGCTTTGTTCCTGGCCGGCCCCCGCCCTTGAATTCCCCGAAAAGCCTTTCTGTACGCGGGGAAAACCCTCGTAAGGAAACGCTGTCCTTCAGTCCACCGCCCTTGCCCTGTAGCGGTGGGGCCGCATCTTTCCCGTCGCTGTGGCGGTTTCTCGGACCTGTATGAGGTGAACACAATGACCGACCTCCAAGTGCTTGGGTGGGAATGCCGGACTCGATCCTTCCTCACTTCTTCCCGTGCATGGCCCCTCCTCGCCCTGGCCGCCTTCGCGGTTCTCGCCGTCGCACTTCCTTCCTCAGTCGAGGCACAGGCGGACCGGGAGTCCCAGGCGTTGCCGAGTATCGAGGAGCGTACCGAGGGGATGACCCTGATCGACGGGTTTTTCCCCCTCTACTATGAAGCGGACCAGGATCGGCTCTGGATGGAGGTATCCCAGTTCGATACGGAGGTCCTTCATATGACCGGCCTCGCGGCAGGGCTGGGATCGAATGACATCGGGCTGGACCGCGGAGGGGGGGCGGGGTCCCGTGTCGTCACCTTCGAACGCCACGGGCGGAAGCTCCTGATGGTCCAGCCCAATTACAAGTTCAGGGTCGAGAGCGACAACCCCGCCGAGGAGCGGGCAGTCCGGGATGCCTTCGCCCGTTCTGTCCTCTTCTCTTTCGAGGTGGCCGCGGAGTCCTCCGGTCGGGTCCTGGTGGACCTCACGGGGTTCGTCCTTTCGGACCAGACGCAGATTGCCCGGCGCCTTGGGGGCTACCAGTTCAACCGAGACCGGAGCTCCATCTACCTCCCGATGACCCAAGGCTTCCCGGAAAACACGGAAATCGAAGCAGAACTCACTTTCGTCCAAGGGGGTTCTTCCGGACCGACGAACCGGGCCAGGGTTTTCTTCGAGGATGTGGGGAGTGTGGCAGCAACGGGCGCGGCTGCCAGCCTCCGGGTCCATCAATCGTTCGTAAAGCTACCCGAGGTGCCTATTGAGCCGCGGGCTTGGGACCCCCGTCAGGCGCTGGGTGCCATCAGTTGGATGGACTTTGGCGTCCCTCTGGGCGAATCCATGACAAGACGGGTCGTTCGCCGGCACCGTCTGGAAAAAGTCGATCCCTCGGCTGCGGTGAGTGATCCTGTCGAGCCCATCGTCTACTACCTCGACGCCGGCGTCCCCGAGCCCATGCGCTCGGCCCTTCTTGAAGGCGCCCGGTGGTGGAACGACGCCTTCGAAGCCATCGGGTACCGGGATGCCTTTCAGGTGGAGCTCCTACCTGAGGGCGCCAGCTCCCTGGATGTTCGGTACAACGTGGTCAACTGGGTGCACAGGTCCACCCGTGGTTGGAGCTCGGGTGGGAGTGTCATTGACCCCCGGACCGGTGAGATCCTCAAAGGGACCGTTACACTGGGGTCCGGAAGGGTCCGGCAAGACTACCTCCTGGCGGAAGGCCTCCTCTCACCCTACGAAACCGGTGCGGAGACTCCGCCGGAACTCGAAGAATGGGCCCTGGCCCGTCTCCGCCAGCTCTCGGCCCACGAGATCGGACACACGCTGGGGTTTGCACACAACTACTACGACAGCGAGTTGGGGCGGATCTCAGTCATGGACTACCCCCACCCGCTCGTCACGCTGAACCCAGACGGTAGCCTGGACTACTCCGAAGTCTATGATGTGGGCATGGGCGAATGGGATTATGTCTCCGTCGCCTACGGGTATCAGGATTTCCCCGCAGGAGTGGATGAAGACGAAGAGCTACAGAAGATCCTGGACGACGCCTGGGAGTTGGACAACAAATTCCTGAGCGGCGACGCCAGCATCCATCCGAGAGTGGACGTCTGGTCGAACGGGACCGACGCGGCGAGGGAGCTGGAGCGGATGATGGCGGTCCGGTCCGCTGCACTGAGCCGGTTTGGTGAACGGGCCATCAAGCTCGGTCGGCCCATGTCGGAGATCGAGAAAGTCCTGGTCCCACTCTACCTTCATCACCGCTATCAGATCGACGCCACCGGGTCCATGATCGGTGGGGTGGACTATATCTATTCATTGAGGGGCGATGGGCGAACGCCATTCAACCATGTGTCCGGTGCCGACCAAAGAAGGGCTTTGGGGGCGCTTCTGAGCGTCGTGGATCCAAACGAGTTGGCCCTTTCGCCTGCCCTCATCGAACAGATTCCACCACGGCCTTCCGGATTTCGCGGATCCCGTGAGTTCTTCCCCAGATGGACCGGCGGGATGTTCGATGTCATCACACCCGCAGTGGTCCTGGCCGACCACACCTTCAGGAACATCCTGGACAACGCCAAAGCTGCACGCATCATCCAGCAGAATGCCGTCGATCCGACCATTCCAGGCCTGGGGGAAGTCATCGACGAGGTCTTTGGCTCCGTCTTCGGGGCTGTGACCACAAATCCGTATGAGTCCGAGATCAGCCGAGCCGTGGAGTGGGTAGCCGTGGCCCGAGTGATGGGGCTGGCGGGAGGAGCGGCCATGCCACAGGTCCGGGCCATCTCCCTCAAGAAGTTGGAGGACCAGAGAGAGGCGTTGGAAGGGATGATGGCCTCGGCCGACGACTCCGATGTTGCTCATTACTCGCTACTCTCGGGCACCATCGAACGGTTCCTGAAGGACCCCTCGACCGCACCGGGGCTCCCTGCAGCCCCCGCGGCACCGCCGGGGGCACCCATTGGCCTGGGGCCCCAGGACTACCTGGCTGGGTCGGAATGGATTCTGGAGATGGGCTTTGGAAGGGTCAAGAATCCCTGGATCGACGCCTTG
>CBDUAX010000556.1:0-3401 GCA_965365235.1 uncultured bacterium | reverse complement strand
CCATCCTGGTCGAAGTCAAACCCGGCGGCGCCGTAGTAGAGGGTCATCGTGTTCCCCACCAGGGTCGTCTCCGGGTCCATGGTGGTGAAAACAGGCGGGATCTCGGGGATGAAGCTGATCCGCAGCCTTCCGCCGTCTAAGGGAGTCATGACTCCGGAGAGGGGGATGGTGATGGTTCCCATCTCGGGTGCACCCATGAGAACGCCGGGAACAGCGGCCGTTCCCGAGAAATTCCCGTTGGATTGAACCGAGAAAACCATGGACCCTCCGGCCCCGATCAGGTCGAATGCCACGGCTGGATTGGCGGCCGAAACGATGGCGAACTGGGTCCCCTCCCAGGTTCCCACGTAATCAGCCATAGGACCTTCCTCAGGCCCGGAGCCATCGTCCCCACACCCGGTGACCATCATGGAGAGGATCAGCATCCCGGCCACTCCCGGCCTCGGCAAAAAGCCACGTTGCGTCTTCATTGGTTCCGTGCTCCTTCTTCTCTTGGGTCGGGCCGCGGGAAATCCCCAGGATGATCCGGGACGGCCCGCAGCGTTGGTAAACCAGTGGGCTCCCCTCGACCTAAGCCGAACGGGCCAGGCGGCCGGCTCGGCTTGGATCATCCAGGACGGAACGGATGACCGTAGCCAGACTCTTGGCTGCGAAGGGCTTCTCGATCAGGGTGATCCGCTCGTCGAGAACGCCATGGTGTTGGAGCTGATCGTCGGTGTAACCGGACATGAAGATGACCGGGACGTCGGGCAGGATGGGATTCAGCTTCTCGACCAACTCCGGTCCGCTCATGCCCGGCATCACGACATCGGTAAGGATGAGGTTGATCTCCCCTTCCCTGTTGTCCACCAGCTCCAGAGCCTCTTCCGGGCCGGCCGCCGAGAGAGGCGTATACCCGCATCGGGAGAGGATCTTCACGGTCATGTTCCGGACGCCGTCCTGGTCTTCCACCACCAGGATGGTGCCCGATCCGGTCTTGAGGTCCGACGGGGCGGCACCCGTCTCAGCGGCCTGGGTCTCACCTTCCACTCGGGGCAGGAGGATCTTGAAGGTGGTCCCCATCCCGACCTCGGAGTAAACCAGCACGTACCCTTCGGATTGCTTCACGATTCCGTAGACGGTGGCCAGGCCCAGGCCGGTTCCTTCCCCAGGGGCTTTGCTGGTGAAGAAAGGCTCGAAGATCCTCTCCTTGGTCTCATCATTCATCCCGATCCCGGTGTCGCTCACCGAAAGCATGACATAGTCTCCGGCGGGAATCGGTTCCTCGAACCTCCCCTTCTTGTCATCCTCGAATGTCAGGTTCGCGGATTTAATGGTCAGGGACCCGCCCCTGGGCATGGCATCTCTGGCGTTCACCACCAGGTTCACCAGAACCTGTTCCACCTGACCCGGATCCGACCGGACCTTGCCGAGCTTCTCATCCAACTCGATGCTCAACTCGATGTCCTCCCGGATTAGTCGCTGGAGCATCTTGTGGATGCCACTCACCGTATCGTTGAGATCCAGGACCTCCGGCTGGGTCACCTGCTTCCGGCTGAATGCCAGGAGCTGCTTGGTGAGCCGGGAGGCTCGATGGGCGGCGCTTTCGATCTCGCCCACGCCCTCCCGAGCAGGATCGTCTTGCGGCAGGTCCATCTGGAGGAGTTCCACATTCCCCGAGATGGTCGTGAGTAGGTTGTTGAAGTCGTGGGCGATACCCCCGGCCAGTCGTCCGATGGATTCCATCTTCTGGGCCTGGAGGAGCTGCTCCTGCGTATCCTTCAGCTCCGCCTCCGCCTTCCGGAGATCGGTGAGGTCCAGCCCGTACCCGATGACCTGAGTAACCGAACCGTCCCGCCCGAGGATGGGACTGAAGAAGCGAACCACCTGCTTCTCTTCCCCATCTTCACGGGCGAGGGTCTGTTCGGTAGTGATGAGGCCCCGGCGTTGGACGCACCGGCGGACCGCGCCCAAGGCGTCTCGCCCGGCGTCTTCACCCACCCCGGTCTTGATGGCATAGTCCAGGGGGGTTTTGAAGAGGACCCAATCCCGTTCCTGGGGATCGGAGATGGCCGCCGGGTTGGCGTACAGATAGCGGCCTTCGGGGTCGTACATGACGATATCGGCCGGGATGTTGTCCAGGACCTGGTCCAGTTGGCGCTTGGAGGTCGCCAGATCTTCGTGGGCTCCCTGGAGGCGGTCCACCATACGGTTGAACGAGCGAGCCATCTGACCCACCTCGTCCTCGGTGGTGGCCTCGGCTCGGGAACCGAAATCTCCGGAGGCGATCCGCTCGGCGGCGCCAGCCACCTCTCGCAGAGGGGCCGTCACGTGTGCGCTGATCCCGATGGCGAACGAGATGCCCAACGCGAAAATCGCGAGGCTCACCAGGGCCACCAGTCCACGGGCCTGGGCCACCTGGGCCCGCATCCCCGCCAGAGAAAGTTCCAGGCGAACGGTTCCGATCCGGGACCCGGCCCCCATGACCGCGGTGGAGTGGGAGAAAAGCTCCTCTTGGGAGAAGTATCCGGAACCGGGTCTCTCCTCCTGTTCCCGACTGGACCGGAGTGAGGCCAGGACCGCACCCCCCATATCCAGGACCTCGACGTAGACCACCTCGTCGTTTTCCATGGCGCCAGTGAGGTAGTCGCCCATGGTCTCCTGATCCTCGAAGAGAACCGCCGACGACACGCTGTGGGCCGCCATGGCCCCGATGCTCGCGGCCTTGCTCTCGATTCCCCGCATGGCCTCCCGCTCGATGGCGCCAGGGAAGAACAGGTAGATGAAGATGGAAATGGCGCCGAGAAGGACCGAGAAGAACACCATCAGCTTTGTCCGGACCGTCTGGGTCCGGAACCAAAGCTGAGGCCGGGAACCACGTGGAGTATTTTCGTCCATTCGCTCGGCTCCAATGCTATTTCGCCGGACCTGGAGGATCCGGCGCGCCCATGACGGCCCGTAGAACCGGGCGCCGACTGTCTGGGCGTCCAGAGGGCCCACGGAATTCTGGGCGCTCCACTAGTCTCGGCGGCAGGCCACGGGTTCTTTAGCCTGGATTTCCTATTCGGATCGTCTCGGTCCGGGCCCTGTATCGGCTCAAGTTCCGTCCTATGCCACCGACCCTTCTTTTCATCCACAGGGGAGGCCGGTACTTTCCTCTCGCCAGCTTCCCCACGGTTCCGATCTGATCGAGGACTTGCCCCGCCCATGGACTCCCGGACCCCTCCGGCGACGAAGGATCCTCACGGTCCCGGCTCTCAGGAGTTCGGAGCGGGGGCATCTGCACTCAGGCGGCTAGCGGAAGACCGTGTCCTCTGGCTGGTCCTGGTGGCCCTCATCCTCATCCCCATTCCTTCGATCTTCCTCTCCCTCAACGAAGACCAGCAGTGGTGGTGGGACGCCATCCTGATCAACCTGATCCT
>CBDUAX010000555.1:0-3408 GCA_965365235.1 uncultured bacterium | reverse complement strand
GCGGCGGCCTTCCATGATGGCATCGGCCCCGAGGCCATCGAGGCACGGGTTCGGGCATTGGCCGGAGCCGTGAAAGCACAGCTCCGAGAGAGGGTTCCCGGTGTGGGGCTCTTCACGCCGACCGGATCGGAGACCAGCGCTGGGGTGGTGGTCTTCGAGATTCCTGGGCAAGACCACGACGAGATCTTCGAGGGTGTGTATCGAACCCATCACCTCGGGTGTGCCGCCATGCACGGCCTCTTCAACGGGCTCCGGCTTTCTCCCCATCTCTACAACACCATGGATCAGGTACATGCCGCCGTGGAGGCCATCGCAGCGTATGTCTAGGCGAAGGAGAGAACGATGGAGTTGCCGACCGGTCATCCTCCCGGCACGACTCCTGACCGTGGGGGTCTTGAGTCTGAGCGCCTGCCTTCCCGATACGGAGGAAGCCGAGTGGCCAGAGGATGAGGTCACCTTCCCTCCCACCTTCGAGTTGGCCCAGGAGGAGACCTTTTCCCTGCCGGGCGCTCAGCCCCTGGCATGGGCTGACTATGACAACGACGGCGATCTCGATCTGTTCATCGGGTTTCGGGGGGCGGAAAATCGGTTGTACCGAAACGATGAGGGGGTCCTGGTGGACGTGGCGCCGGCATTGGGATTGAATGATCCATGGGAAACCCGGGCTGCGGCGTGGGGAGACTACGACGGGGATGGAGACCTGGACCTCTTCGGGGGATTCCGGTTCGCGGACGGGGTACCAAACCGCCTTTATCGGAACGAGGACAGTGGCGCGGCCTTTACCGAGGTGGGCGCCGGGTTGGGTCTCGACTTGCTGGGGAACACAAGACAGACTTCCTGGCTGGACTACGATGGGGACGGGGACCTGGACCTATTCATGGCCTTCCGGGAGCAGCCCAATCGGATGTTCAGAAACGAGCTCTGGAGGGTGGATTCCCGAGGCCGGAGGATCGGTGGAGTCGGGGAACCCTCCTTCACCGATGTGACGGAGGAGTCGGGTCTGGGGGATCCACGCCGGACGGTGGGCGTGGCCTGGTTCGACATGGAAGAGGATGGTGATCTCGACGCCTTCGTGACCAACCAGAATGGCGACCTGGATGCCTTCTACCGGAACGACGGGGGCATCTTCACAGATATCGCTTCGGAGCTCGGGATGGACGGATCTCCCCGAACAGAGGAATACGGAGGGGTAGGCCCCGCTCTGGCCGATTACGATGCAGACGGGGACCTGGATCTATTTGTAGCCAACTACGGCCCCGACGCCCTCTGGCGGAATGACGGGGACGGGACCTTTACCGAAGTTGGAGCTTCGACACCTCTGGGGGAGGATTACCATTCCACCGCCGCAGGGTGGGGAGACTTCGACCACGACGGGTTCGGCGACCTCTTTGTGGTCTCATACCTGTCCGGAGTGGCCGAGGTAGAGGACCACCTTTTCAGAAACTCAGGGCATGGGTTCGAGAACGTTACCCCTGAGATCCTCCAGCACCCGGGTGCCAGCCACGGGGTGTCCTGGGCCGACTATGATGGCGACGGTGATCTGGACCTTCTTCTGGCGAACAATCATCCCGACGGGGGAGGGCACCCCCTCTTCCGGAATCTCTTGCCGGAGGAGAGGGCTCGTCGGTCTCTACAGGTCCAGGTTTTGGACGCGAATGGGGTTTCCCGTTTCCCAGGGGCCGAGGTGCGGATCTTCGAAGATTCCAGAGGAGGGGACGACGCGGCAGGGCAGAACCAGGGCGATGCCGGTCGCCTTCTGGGAACGGGAATCGTGGACACCGGCGGAGGCTACTGCTCTCAGGGTGTGGCACCGGTTCATTTCGGGATTCCCCCCGGTGTGAGGTCGGTAACCGTTGAGGTTGCTGTTCCAGACGGAGGGGTCCGGCGGCTACACACCATCCGAGGTGTACCGATCCCTCTTCGGCCGCGGGGCGTTCTCGAGATCCGTCTTCCGGAGGTTTTCTGACGGTGGGGATCCAGGGCTGGGCGGTTGCTTTGGGTGGGTGGGGGGTGGTGATGGTTCTTTGGGCATCCTGGGTTTCCTGGCGAGAGGCCGAACCCCTGGCCATGCGCCGGTTGGTGCTGCTGAGCCTTTTCCTGGGCCTGTGGGCGGTCGGTGCCGGATTCCTCACGGGGGTGGCGGGCCTCGTCCTTTCCTGGAGTCTGGTCCTGGCCTCTTTTCTGTCGGTGATCCTCTTTCTTCCTTTCCCAGGGTCCTCTCTCCCGGTGTTGGGAACTCCGGCGGCCGGCAAGGACGAGCGGGATATCATGTTTTCCAGGGCGGTCCTGGAGCCCGGGACGGATCGGTTCGAGGCCTACTACGCCGCCCGTCCCGGGTTCAGGACCAAGGACGACCTCTTTCGCCTTGAACCCGGCCTCCTGGCTCCCGGCTCCTCCCACTACCATTCGGCAGGGTTCCCGGCTGCCGACGCTGCGTTCTGGACCATCGAGATGTTACGTCCCTATGTGGACGGAGATGGAGATGAGATGGGTGGGGCCGGCCTGAAACCCCCCGTCGAAGCGGGGCTTTCGGACCGGTTTCAGGCCGAGCCCGAAGCCATGACCCGGTTTCTCAAGGGGTGGGGTAAAAAATTGGGCGCCCATTCGGTGGGGGTTACAGAACTGAAGGACTACCACCTCTACACCCACGTGGGCCGAGGCCCGGATTACGGTAGGCGTGTGGACCTTGCCCACAGCTACGCCCTGGCGTTGACCGTGGAGATGGACAAGGAGATGGTGGACTCCGCTCCCCGGAGCCCCACGGCCATGGAGTCGGCGAGACAGTACGTTCGGTGTGGGGTCATGGCCGTTCAGTTGGCCAACCTCATCAGGCGCCTGGGCTACCGAGCCCGTGCCCATGTGGACGGAAACTATCGTGTGATCTGTCCCCTTGTTGCTCGAGACGCCGGCCTGGGTGAGATGGGGCGGATGGGCCTCCTCATGACGCCGAGGTTGGGCCCCCGGGTTCGCATCGCCGCAGTGACCACCGACCTTCCTTTGGTCCCAGACGTGCCTTTCCAGGATCCAACTACTCTGGATTTTTGCCTTCGATGCCGAAAGTGTGCCGATTGCTGTCCCTCCCGAGCGCTTCCGTTCGGAGATCCGGAAGAAGATGAGGACGGCGTGCTTCGGTGGAAGATCGACGCTGAGGCCTGCTTTACCCTCTGGTCGAAGATGGGGACCGATTGTGCCCGGTGTATGGCCGTCTGTCCGTATTCCCATCCCGACAACGCCTTGCACAACGGAATCCGATGGGGAATCCGCAACAACTCGCTCTTCCGAAAAGGGGCCGTGTGGATGGATGATCTGATCTACGGAAGACGACCTCCGCCAAAGCCGTTGCCGGAATGGATGGAGGGGTTTGAAGCCTCAGGCTCGAATCCCCGTAGTGGAGGCGGAGGTGGCGCA
>CBDUAX010000554.1:0-3424 GCA_965365235.1 uncultured bacterium | reverse complement strand
AAAGGCCCTCACCATCCGCTCCAACTGGGCCGTGGTGGTCCCTCGGGCCAGTTCCACCAGATCCCCCTCGTTCTCCGGCGTGGCTACTCGGGTCAGGGCTCTCACCTTGGAGAACGACAGCTCGCCCCGGGCCATGGAGGCGCTGGTCTCGGGAAGGGCTTCCAGGGCCCGGGCAGCCCGGACCTTCTCCCGGGCCGCTCCCAGGTCGATGCCCGTGCGGAAAGAGAGCCAATGAGCCGCGGAGCGATGGCCTCCCAACTCCCATCCCCGCCGGCGATCGAACTCGGCAATGAGAGTCAGGAGCCGGTGGGTGGCGGCGTGGATATGGGCCGCCAGCGTCACGACCTCTTCTTCCAGCGTCTCCAGCGCATCGGCGTCGGTGAAGGGGTCAGGGGCCGGGACGACGTCGGGTGTCTGGGACCCATGGGCGGTCGGCATGGCGGCGGTGGGGACGTTTCCAGCGGCCGTGAGGCCCTCGGCATTTCCTGAGCCCTCGCTGGGTTCGGCCCCATACGCCGGTCTCGCCTCCCTCACCAGGAAGAGATGCCGAGGAACCGTCCTGCCTTCCTGGAATCCTTCATCGACGCATCTCCGGTGGTCGATGGAACGGCCGCAAGGCGAAACGCACGTGGAGTCGAGAGTAAGGCAGCCCATGGAGTATCCTCTTCGTTGATTCCGGTACCGAATAGACACCGAAATATAACGGGGCGAATTTCGGGGTTCTGTGTGGCTTTCTGAGGGGTGAACGAGGGTTCCAGCTTTTCGAGCGGTGGGTGATGTGGGGATCGGTCGGGAACGGGCGAGTGAGGGGTCTAGTGAAGGCTTCTAACACCCGGTCCCGGAAGAGGACCGGGCGGCGCCTGAAAAACTGTCAAGGGGTAGGACCCCGGATTTTTCCCTTTTTTTCTTCTGTTTCACCCCGGTGAGCCCGTCCTGGAGATGATCGTCCTCTCGACCCATGAAGATGCCCATGGCACCCCGGCAGACTGTTTTTCCCCCGGAACGCCATCGGAACGCTTAGCGAGGGAATCTCAGCATGAGCGCCTCATAGGATGGCTGCCGGCTCCTTCCTTTTTGACCGTGCACATCCTCGAAATCGATCCCAGATCGGGCTTCCTCAACGTCGGCGTTTGGGCCGATCTCCCGACACCTTTGAACAGCTGAGGGGGGGTTCTGCCGAACTCTCGAATGGGCGAGCACAACCCACGCCTAACGGACCGATGTCCGCATTCGCCGTCGGAATCCGCATGTAGGATCGAGGACCACAATCCAGAGGATGCGGTCCGAACTCTACCGGTGGCAACCTGCGAGAAAGGGAAAAGCATGATTTTGGTTCGAACGGTGATGAACTGCAGACCTGGCAAGGTCGGCGAACTCGTGGAGAAGTTCAAAGCGGTAAACGGTGTGATGCAGGAGATGGGGCTCGACCCATTCCGCATCTTTACCGACATGTCCGGGGAGCAGTTCTGGACCCTGGTTCTCGAGCGGGAATACGAGTCTCTCGGCGATTACCAGAAGCTGGAATCCGACGTGATGGCCGACGAACGATTCGGGTCGCTGATGGCCGGCTACCACGATTTGGTGCATCAGGGTCGGAGAGAGATCTACAAGGTCGAGGCCTAGGAGGATGACCCGCACCCAACTGCGGAACTACCTCTACGCTTAGTTCAAGGCCGCCGGCCGCTGTTCAAGTTTCCGCGCTCCGGTGACCAACCCAGGCACCGGAGCGCCGACCCAACGAACCTCACCAATCCGCAGTTGTCACCTCATCGTCTCTCGTTCGCTTACTCGCGGGTGGACAACTCCAAAGAGATGCGGAAAAGGCTCTGAGGAGTCTGCGGAACCGCGGTGTCTCTATCCGTGTCCATTCACAGGAACAGGAAAGGAAGTTCAGGTGAGGAAGGAACCAACCAGAGGTTTTCAGCTCGGCGTAGCGATTTTCACGGTGGAAATGGTGCCTACTCCGTTGTATGCCTCTGCCCAGACCGAGGCCGGTCTTCTCAGCGACGCGCTGAGTGCGGCATGGCCCGGTAGGGCAGGGGACGCTAGGGTAATTGATTGGGAAGGAAATGTATTGAAGGAAGCTTCGAACGGATTCACCTGTCTGCCCACCTGATGATACTCGGGCCCACCGAGCTATTGGAGGGGTTTCCAACGGACCCCTACAATGGTGGCCCGTACGTCATGTGGAAGGGCAAGCCGTACGCTCATCTGATGGTGCCGATTGGATCGCGCGAATTGAAATCGGAGGCCGGATCCGCAGGCCGGTTCAGTAGCAGGCTTCGTGAACAGAACCAGGCGGTGAATATTTGCACGATCACCGGCGCCTACCGGTTGCCGGGTCGGTTCCTTTTTCACCGAAACTGTTGGATGTGTCGGTTGCGGCGGATAAGTTGTGCCTACACTTCACAGTCTGACCAGTCTCCCGCAAGGAGGTGTGTCTATGGGACGCCTTTCTGCCGTGATCCTCGTTCTGGTGTTCGCGCTACCACATTCTGCGCTGGGCCAGGAATGGTCCGATGAGCAACTCGAAGTGTGGGACACCGTGAAGATGTGCTGGTCCGCTTCGGACATCGGGACGATCTCCTCCTGTATCCACGATGATTTGGTTACCTGGGGCTTGGGGCGTGAGGTCCCGCTCAACAAATCGGATGTCGTTGCCCTGAATGAAAGGTGGTTGAGGACCCAAGAAACGGAGTGGAGTTACTTCCAGCCTCTGAACATTGAGGTCTGGGGCGATATAGCCGTTGTGATCTATGCTTTGCATTGGGCCGAATTGAGCAGAGTCACGGGGGAGCGAACCTCGGGGATCGTCAACTGGACCGAAGTCTTCAAGAAGGAGGGCGGAAGGTGGCTGTTGGTTGCTGACCACGGAACCAGGGTTGGGGGCGACTGATAGGATGAACCGCCCTGGTCCGTTGGGAGATTGGCTTGCTTGAGGCCCGAATCGTTTGGGCCGGTTCTTGTGCCCGTAAATCCCGGAATATTCCGGAATGCTTGCCGGAAAAGTACGGCAGATCGTGCGTCCTGCCCGTGAAATCACGGCATTTTGCCGGGATTTGGCCTATTTGATAGGGGCCTGATAAGCGTGAGGTCGGAGGTCTGAGTCTACCCAGGCCCATACAATAGCGGCTTTCTCGACAACGTGGCGAGGAGGTACCGACTATCCCAACCCTCCGAACTGATTTGTGAACTGAATTGCTCATCGCCGGACAATCCCCGCGGGAGGGCGGCGTGGCAAGGCGACCGGGGGCGTTCTCGCGAAACAACACCCGGTAGGGCATTTTGATTTCCTTGGCCCAGCGGAACGAACCTTCTTGAAAGGACCTGGTTCCATGACCTGCGTGGACCGTCGGAAGTTTCTGGCTGGTATGGCTGCTGGAAGCTCTCTTCTCGCCACCGGTGCACTACCGGTTCTGTCTGG
>CBDUAX010000553.1:0-3428 GCA_965365235.1 uncultured bacterium | reverse complement strand
CCGTTACCACCCATTGAGGCCATGGCCTATGGGTGTCCTGTGGTTGCCGCAGATATTCCCTCTCTTCGAGAGCGCTGTGGCTCCGCTGCTTTGTATTGTGATCCCCACGATTCAGGGAGCATTGCCGGCGCGGTCAATCGGGTTCTCCAAGACCCGGCGCTGGCCAAAGAGTTGCGTTCAGCAGGTACTCGGCAGGCCGGACTGTATTCATGGGATCTTTGCGCCCAGGGCACCCTGGAAGTCTTGACCGGGGCGGCTCAGGACATGGCGAGGCCTTGATGGCCGACTCGGTCGGGTCTCGATGCCCATCCCGAGTCAGCGTCGTCTCGTTCGCGACGACTGCGGCATCCACCGCCGGACAAGCTGAGTGGCTCGCGAAGCGCTGCTCCATCACGGTTCTCCAACCGGCCCATTGGCCATGGTACGCGGCGGAACAGCCGACAGAGGTAACCCGAGCGCAGATCATCCGGGTGCCAGTGTGGTTCCCGGGGCACCATCACTTCCATGTATATCGCGGTTTAGGTCCCCCGCTGCGGAGGACGTACCCGGAGCTACTCCATATCGACCAGGAGCCGTGGACGGTCAGTACCGCACAATCCGTACGCATCGGCTTGCGTATCCGGTGCCCAATTGTCTGTTTCACATGGCAGAACCTGCTCAAGCGATATCCTCCGCCCTTCCAGTGGATCGAGGCATGGGTTTTCCGCCACACGACGATGATCATTGCCGGGAATGACGAAGCAGCCGACGTGTTGCGACGCCGAGGCTACAAGGGGCTCGTTCGGGTCATTCCCCAGTTCGGTGTCGATTTAGACACCTTTCGTCCCGGTGTCTCCACCAAGGGGGAACTCGGTCTGCCGCGGGACGGGTTTGTGGTGGGCTTCGTCGGGCGACTGGTAACGGCGAAGGGACTGGAGACGGCGTTGAGGGCTACGGCCAGGGTACCAGAGATCCACCTGGCTCTGGCCGGGGTCGGATCGATGGAACAGGAGTTGAAAGCACTTTCCGCCAGTCTCGGTGTCGGCGATCGCCTCCACTTCCTGGGAGGCTTCCCTTCCCACCGCATCCCGGACGTGCTCAACGGTATTGATGCGCTGATCTTGCCGTCGTCAACGACGCCCCGTTGGAAAGAGCAGTTTGGCCGGGTCTTGATCGAGGCGATGGCGGCCGAAGTACCGGTCATCGGATCGACCTCGGGCGAGATCCCGAGGGTCATCGGTGAGGCCGGGCTGGTCTTTCGGGAGGGAGACGTCGAGGAATGTGCACGGGCGATCCGCAGCCTCCTGGATCCTGCATGGCGGAGGGAGCTCGTGATCCGCGGGGCAGCCCGCGTGCGGGCCCATTTCACCCAGGAACGTGTCGCGGACCGATTCTGGGAGGCCTGGTGTGAGGCTCGCCAGGCCTGGCTAGGGATCAATTCATGAGTCTTTCGTCATGATCCTTTGGGATGGTCTCCCCCCGCCCTCAGCTTCCCCGCTGGACCCAAAACTCCAAACGGCTGACGCCGGACCGCCATCCACTTCCAACTTCCCCTTCCACCTCCATCCGAACGCCGGCCCAAGGTGCCAGCCTCCGGCGGACCTTGACTCCGCCGAGGGCCGCAGCTCCGTTTCGGTTCGGCGCATACAGGTTTTCACTCCCCCGCTTCCTCAAACCCACCCAGGACTCCAATCCGCCGTTTTGGTTCTCGACGCCGGCTCCGACCAAAACCTGAGCCCCATGTCCGCCAAGAGGGTGCCCCAACATGGCACCACGACGGCTCCATCCTCCCCCAAGACCTCCGTGACGGTACCAGGGTGGCGCTCCCCTTCTCCCCTTCCCGAAATAGACCCCCTCCCCTCCCCACCACCTCCCGGCCGTCCCGTACACTTCAGCGCCGAGGCGAATGGCCGGTGACACAAGAAAGGCTGAGCCTGCATCGTCGGCCGCCCACTCGCCGTACACGGCAGCGGGCCGGTCGCCGAGGCGCACCCGAACCAGGGCATCGATCGAAGCCACCTGGTTCTCGAAGTCGCTGCTCTTTCCGAACTGCGAGGTGAACCCGAGAAGAGCGAGGGCGACATTCCCTGCCGTCAGGGGCTCCTCGTTTCCCTCCCCTCCGAAAAGGAGCGCTTTACTCGCCCCTAAGACAAACCAGGAAGCTGGAGCGAACTGGATTCTGGCCCCCGAGAACAGAGGGTCGCTGACCGACCCGCTGGATGGACTTGGTCCGAGGAATGCGAAGAAGTTGGCGGGCCCTAGCACCCGGGAGATCCAAGGCAGGCGGAAGCCGCCGATGGTCTCGAAGCCCAGCAGAATGGGCTGCACGGTCTGATTCAAAACCACAGTCCCCCATCTCCCCCAACTGAAGGCGACAGGGCGCCAGCCGGCCCATAGACGGATTGGGCCCACCCTGGCACTTCCATGGGAGCCCTCGAAGGGTTGGGCCGATCGGGTCACACCGCGTATCCGAGTCGCGACTCTGCCTCTCTTCCCCCAAACCTCTAGAACCAACCCGCTGCCGGGAGGGTCCAGAGACTCCGGGCCAGGGTATACCCACCCCGTACCTTCCAACCATTCAGACGTACCGGCTCCCAAGAGAGCGGTACTCCCGTCGATGTCGGCTCCGAGCCGAAGACCGGAATCGCTAGTGGCGGAAGTAGGGACCTCTGATTCGCCGCGAAGGAGGACTGCCTCGTCGGTGGGTGGGATGGGGCAAAGGACTGGAATATCTGAAGCCGGGAACAATCCGCGGGCGAAGGCATGGATGGCTCGGATGCACGCAGGAGGAGCGAATCGATCCACTTCTACAACCCCCGCTTCCCCCACTTCTTGGGCCTCCAACCGGGTATTGGAGAAGAGGAAGAGGCCGGCGACGACTACGAAAAAGACACCAAAACGGCACCATCCAGATCCAGTCCAAACCTTCCGGGAATCCTCCTGAAACCGGATCTGAGTGATTGGACCAGACATCGGGGGCGCCAAGCTCAGCATACCGCCTAGAGATCCCCCAGGAGGCTATCCAGGACGAAAAGGGCCTCCGAGGGGTCCTCCGCCAGCTCCAGGCGCCAAGCCCCCTGGGTAAGGAGCCGGGTGAGGGGCTCGCGGAGGGTATCGGTGAAGGTGTCGAAGCCCAGCTCAACGGTCTGCATCAACTCGTTGGCGGCAGCTTCCGGGTCGATGGGAAAGAGGCGGGTGCGTTCCGCCCTGGTGAGGAGACAAAGGGCAGCTCGATCGACCACCGGAAGAGGCGGAGCAGCCCTCTGGGAACGGAGATCGATGGCCAGCTTCTTCTTGCCATTGGCCAGCAGGGTGGGCACCTCTTTGCGCAGCTCGGGGAACCGCTCTCGGCCGTCCAGGGGGAGATGGAGATACCCCGGGAGCCCCCAGATCCGGAGGCGAGGATCCGACTGCAGGTAAACCGTATCGTCCGCCAAAACACTCATTCC
>CBDUAX010000552.1:0-3434 GCA_965365235.1 uncultured bacterium | reverse complement strand
GACGCGCCGGTCGAGGTCGGCCTCGACGACCTCGCGGTCGAATTTCCGCCGCCGGAGGAAAAAGCCCAGGATCTCTTTTCCGAGCTCGAGTTCCGCACCCTGCTCAAACAGTTCGGCGGCGAGATGTCGTCGATCGATCGCAGCGCCTATCGCCTGGTGACGAACGACTACCTGGCGAACGGAGGAGATGGTTTCGAATCCCTTGGGAATCCCATCTCACGGGAGGATCTTCCCATTCTGGTCCGGGATGCATTCATCGAATACGTCAAGGAAACACAGGTGATTCAGGCGCAGATCGAGGGTCGGATCACCGGAGGCATCGGGCGATGAGGAGAAGGCGGTTTCTCAGGCTGGCGGGTGGTCTCCTCCTACCTCACCGGATCCTGGGCGCGGAACCGCTTTTGCACCCCGGAGAACAGCACCTGGTGATCCTCCACACCAACGACACCCACTCCCGAATGGATCCCTTCCCCATGGACGGGGGACGCTTTCAAGGTTTGGGCGGAGTCGCCCGGAGGGCCTCCCTCATCAAGCGGGTCAGGGCCGCGCACCCCAACGTCCTACTGCTGGACTCCGGGGACATCTTCCAGGGCACACCCTACTTCAACTTCTTCAAGGGCGAGATCGAGTTCGAGGCAATGTCGGCCATGGAGTACGATGTGGCCACAATCGGGAACCACGACTTTGACAATGGTGTGCAGGGTCTGGTGGAAATGATGCCCCGGGCCTCCTTCCAGTTTGTGTCGGCCAACTACGATGTTGCCGGGTCCCCACTGGAACCCTTTGTCGAACCCTGGACCATCCGGGAGGTAGGTGGAGTGCGCGTGGGGATTTTCGGGCTCGGGATCGCCTTTCAGGGACTCGTGTTGGAAAAACTCCATGCGGGAGTTCGCCACACCGATCCATATTCCGCCGCCCGGCGGTGCGTTTCCCAGTTGCGGCAGGCAGGGTGCTCTCTGATCGTCTGCCTGTCCCACCTCGGATACCGATACCGTGGGGAAGTCCCTTCCGACACCCTCCTGGCCCAGCGAGTGGAGGGGATCGACCTGATCCTGGGGGGCCACACCCACACCTTCCTGGAGGCCCCTGACGTGCATGTACAACCAGACGGCCGCCGGACCCTGGTAAACCAGGTGGGCTGGGCAGGGATGCGCTTGGGGCGGGTGGATGTCGCCATGACTCCTGTTCAGTCGGCCGGGCACTCCGGCACCTTCCGCCCCAGCAGGTGGAATTCTCTTGGGTATTCGATAGACGACACGCTGGACTGAGGTGCCGGGCCCCAGGGCATCACCCCCGGGGTCCATCCGAAGTGGGTGGTCCCGGGATCAAAATAAGCTGGATTTTCTCCGTGGGATCTGGCCCACTTCTTCCAGTTCCTTCCGTTTGGATGCTAGCCGCGCCAACTGGGATTCCTGGCTATCCGGGCCCAAATGGACTCCGAAGGGCTTCGTGAACCGATGAATTCCGACAGATGTGCGGGTGGTGGAGGGTACCCGAGACCAAGGGAGAATACATTTGTTTACTTTCCGGCCCCGGGTGTTCTAATTTTGAAAAGGCCCCTCTTCGGGGGTGTGCCGCCTCCGACCCCGCTCGGACGCTTCTGGAAGGGTGTGGAAGCCCGGGCGAAGGGGGGAGGAGTGTGGCCACGTCCGGAAAACCGACTATGAGCGACGAAAAGAAAAACCTCGACGAGTCTCGGCTGAGACGGATTTCCGTCGTTGTTCGCTCGTGGGACGGGCCCAACTCTCGGGTCGGATTCGAGTTGGACCTGAACGAGATGCCCTGGGGCCCCTTCGATGCTCTGGGGAAGAAGCTGCACCTCCTCCTGCCGGCGTACTCGGAATTTGAATCCTCAGGCACCGGGCGGGAGTCCGAGATCGCAAAGGCCCTCCGCCACGTTGAGCACGCCGCCGACCGATGCGGCGAGTTTGCACAGACCTCCGGCTCAAGCAGGGAGATGTGGCTCAACTCCCAACGCACGTGGGAATGGGTCCGGCGATACCTGACTCACCTCTGGGTCCAGGAGGAGGTGGAAGGAGACGCCGCCGAGTTGGCCAGATCGATCCAGGGGGCGGTGTCAGAGGCGAAGGCGGAGGAACCCCTGGGGGAAGACCAGCCTGAAAGCGACGGCGGGCCTGAAGCCGCTTCGGTCCAGGAGATCGACCTGCCCTCCCTCCCTGGGGCTGCAGCCATATTGAAGGCGGCCGTTCTGGCCCTGAAGACCACACCCCTCTCCAGCTGGCGGGAAACCGTCGAGGCCACCGATCCTGAAGCTCCGACGAGGGAGGAGGCCATCCAGACCCTCCTGGGCGTCGCCAAGATCCTCGAAGGGCGGGGCGGACCCCAGGATCTCGTTTTCGAAGTTGAGGGCCCCGGGGAGGTCACAGCTCTCCCGGAAGAGGAGACACCCGCCCCGAAACCGGACGAGCCGGATTTCGAACAGGTCACGCTGGACTTTGCCGAAGGGTATGATCAGGGATACCAGATGGGGCGTAAGGTGGGGTGGGCCCTTGGATCGAGTCGCCGGAAGAAGGAGGATCGAGATCCCCGGTAGTCAACCTCCTGGCACTCCCCGGTGGTAGCATCCCCGGTAGTAGCACCCACACCCGCTGACCCTCCGCCCCTACCTCGTCCTCGGCTTCTTGAATGTCGAGCGATCCTTCCTGAGCACAATGTTCCCAACCCAGGATCCCACCAGCGCGAAAAAAAACCTTGCGTTCCGGAAAAAAAGTACTTCCCCGTTGCAGAGAGGCAGCAGGAGGACTCTGCGTTGCATCCCCACCACAACCAACAAGAACTTTCCTAAAGAAAAGGATGCCCCAGGCACCTTTCCAGACCAGGACCCGGGATCCATCCCGGGCTTCAACCCATTTCCCCACAACAACTTACTTGAACACATAGGTTCCCATGGCGAATTGGTGCCTTTGGAGACAAAGAGAGGGGCCAACCCCAGCCTGAAGGGCACAGGCCTTGCCTTTTACCGAGCCGTCGGGATGAAACCCTTTGGGGGCAAACAAACGAGGAAGAAGGAAACGACCATGAGAAAGTTCATCGCCATCTTGGGATTCCTAGCGCTGGTGGCCGGCCAACCTTTGGCGGCCCAGCCGCTGCCCACCGATGCCCCCAGGGCACCGGAGGACGGCGACGTCATCGACTACGTTGGGAATTACGGAAGCCTCGCTACTTCGGCAGAAAAATTCGCCTACGGAACGGTGGTCGGACCTTATAAAGGGGTGTTCCGGGGCCCAACCTCTCCGGCCTTCACCATGTACTGCGTGGATTTTGAGCACTACGTGTTGGGCGGAGACGCTGGGTGGGAGATCAACGCCTCCACGCTCGAGAACGGATCAGACGTCTCCCAAACCTTTGGGTCGAGTCTCTACGGACACGCAGACGCCGGTCTCCGGTACCAGAAGGCCGCCTACCTCGCCTCC
>CBDUAX010000551.1:0-3450 GCA_965365235.1 uncultured bacterium | reverse complement strand
TCGCCGCGGATTTCATTGCGCTGGCCGAGGAGTCGGCAATGGGAATCGTTCATATCCGGGTGTGGCATATTCCGGCCCAGGGTCTTGCTACCCAAACCAGACTGGAGGTTGTGCAATTGGGCAACCCGGTGTGTGAGTATATTCGTGTATAGTAAAACTGTGATATAATCAGCGCGACGAATCTGGGCAGAGGGATTGGGTGATGCAAAAAAAACAACACCGCTCAAAACAAGCCGTCGCAGTGACTCACGACAGGAAATCCGACGTTCTTCAGGTCGCCGTGGACCCCGATGAGCACCAGCGGTTTGGACGTGCTGGCCCAAATTCCAGATCGGGCGCTAGCCTCGCGGTTTCTGCGTACCGCCGAAGAAACCGGAAGTTTCGGGGCCGTCGTCCTCCGGGTACCCCTGCGACGCCGAAACCACCCGGTCGCGAATGGACCGCGGATCCTCGTCGGCCCCCGAAGCCAGGGATCCTGATCCTTTTCCGGAGAACTGGGTGCTGAGCGAGAAGGGCGTCATCCGATGGGCCCCGGATGCCTCCCGGGTTTTTGTGGCGACCCGTCCTCAGCTGCCGGCGCCGAATACCATCTGCAAGCCGAGAGAGACTGGGCGCTCAGGACGGAACCGCGCCGGGGCCACTCCGGACACCACCTCCGAAGCTGGGGCGGACACCACTGCTTCAAAAACACCGGCTGACTCCACAAAAGGCCCGGAGATCTTCAGGATGGCGTCCCGCTTCGACGCTCAGGGTCGCCCACTGGGGCCAGAGGAGGCCCTGGAGGGGATATGTCCTGAATTCATGGCGGATGTGGACATATGGCATGTGAACGACGACTACCTCCAGTCGGTTCAGATGATCCGAGCCAATCGAGACCGGGGACAGACCTACCCGGGCGTGGTCCATCTGGAGGCTGGGTCCGGCGGGACGGGCCTCTCTGCGCGATTCGTTCAATTGGCCGACCTCACCATGGAGTCGCTGGAGGTCAGCCTCAACGGACGGTCAGCCGTGGGCCGGAACCCCAAACCCTACCGGTCCGACTGGGAGCCCAGCTTCGCCGACTTCTTCCTGGTGGATCTGGAGACGGGCCGACGGACGCTGATCCTTGAGAAGCACCTTCGGGGGTTGGGGTTCAGCCCGTCAGGGAGCCACTACCTCTATTGGAAGGACCGCCACGTATGGAGCTATGAGGTGGCTTCCGGAACCCACCGGAACCTCACGGAGGCCATCCCCGTCACCTTCGAGAACGAGGAGTACGACCGCTGGGGTGAGAAGCCGCCGCATGGAATCGCAGGGTGGGCGAAAGACTCCACGGCGGTCGTTCTGAACCATCGGTATGACCTTTTTCTCCTGCCCCTGGAGGGTGGCGAGGCGGTGAACCTCACCCAGGGAGAAGGCGTAACCAACGAACTCCAATTCCGGATCGTGGACCTGGATCGGGAGGAGGAACTCACCGACCTCAATAAACCGACCCTTCTCTCCGTTTACGGGCAGTGGACCAAGAAGGCCGGGTTCTATCGGTTGGAGGATGGACGCCTTCGGGAGCTGTTGATGGACGATGCCCGTTTTGGCCGGCAGGTCTTGAAGGCCGATTCCGCCGACCGCCTGCTCTTTACGAAGGAAGACTTCGAGACCTTCCCGGACTACCACGTCTCTGGGATGGACATGTCTCGCCCCCGCCAGATCACAGAGGCCAATCCGCAGCAGGCGGAGTTCAACTGGGGAAGGAGGATCCTCTTCGACTACGAAACTTCCGACGGGATCCGGCTCCAGGGGACGCTGGCGATCCCCTACGACTACCAGGCCGGTGAGCAGAGGCCCATGCTCATCAACTTCTACGAAAAGAACTCACAGAACCTCCATCAGTATCCTCGGCCCTTCTTCCGGGATACGCCCATGTTCGCGGAGTACGTGAGCGCCGGCTACCTGGTGATGCAGCCGGACATTCACTTCCGTTTTGGAGCCACTCACGCGCAGATGCTCGAGTGTATCAACCTTGCCGTGGACAAGGTAATCGAGATGGGCTACGTGGACCCCGAGCGTATGGCGATCCATGGGCACTCGTTCAGCGGGCAGGGCGCTGCCTACATCTCCACGCACTCATCCCGATTCGCGGCCATCATCGCCGGTGCAGCCGCAACCAACCTGGTGAGCGACTTCAATCAGCTCTGGAAGAGCTCCGGCACGAACCAGCATCGATATGACACCTACGGTCAGGGCCGGTTCGCCACAAACCCCTACGACGATCTCCAACTCTTCCTGGATCAGTCCGCTACGCCGAACGCCGCCCAAATGGATACTCCCCTGCTCATTCTCCACGGCACTTCAGACGGTTCCGTCGAGTGGCTTCAGGCGGTGGAGTTCTTCAATGGCCTTCGTTGGCACGGAAAAAACGTAATCCTCATGTCTTACCCGGGTGAGCCACATCACCTGACAAAGTATGAGAATCAAAAGGACTTTCAGATCAGGATGCGCCAGTTCCTGGACCATTACCTCCAGGACAAGCCGGCCCCTCGTTGGATGGAGTCGGGTCGGACCTTCCTGCAGAAGGAAAGGGATCGAGAGATGGTGACCCCCAAGAAGAACGGGGGGTGAGTGCAGAGCGACCGCCGGACCAAAGATAGAGAACGGCCCCCGGAGAACTCCCGGGGGCCGCGAGATGAGCCGCGGTCGGGGATCGGCGATCCAAGGGTCGGCCTGGGACCGCCCTGCCCTACCGGGGGCGCATCTCCTCGACGAAGTCGGCCCGGGTCCACCAGATGTCTCCGTCTCCGATGAAGAACAGGAAACGCCCGTTGGGCGTGATGGATGGCCAGAGAGGTTGCTCCACCCCACCGATGATGTGATCCAACGAGGCCGGCGTGGTCCACTCCCCCTCTTCTCCCCGGTAGCTTATGAAGAAGTGGAACCCACCTTGGGCTCCATGCCCCGAGGATGCGAAGATCAGGTAGCTCTCGTCGGGGGCGATAAAGGGGGTGAGGTCCGTGTCTTCGCTGTTCACGATAGGGCCCAGGTTCTCGGGAGGCTGTTGGACTCCGTCGACCCGTCTGGATCGGTATAGATCGTTCCCGCCGTAGGACCCTTCCCGAGTAGAGGAAAAGTAAAGAGTCCCACGGGAAGAGACGGAGACCTCCCAGTGGTGGTCGTATTCGTTCACCACCGGGTCCACCGGTTGGGGTTCGCCCCAGCCCTCACCCGACCTCTCCACGAACCAGATATTCTCCTTGCCCCCTTGGGTATCTGGCGGAATGGGGCGCATGGACAGGAAATAGAGGCGCTGGCCGTCGGGAGAGAAGAACGGTTCCCCGTCTCCGGTCCCGGAACCGAACGGTGCAGGTGCTGGCGCGGTCCAGCGGCCGTCTACCAGACGCGAATGCGAGATCGGCCCCCGAAACGCTTGGGTCCAGTACACCTCTGTCCCGTCAGGGGAGAACACGGCAGGGGAGTGCT
>CBDUAX010000550.1:0-3451 GCA_965365235.1 uncultured bacterium | reverse complement strand
GGTCCGGGGCAATGGGTTCGTTCGAACGGCAGAGGTGCTTTGGAACGGCAGTGGTCGCGCCACGACCTTTGTCAGCGGCACGGAGCTCAGGGCCTCGATCAGCGCAGCCGATATCGCTGAGCACGGCGAGGCGGCCGTGACCGTCTTCAATCCCCCGCCGGGGGGAGGGATGTCCGGAGATCACCCGCTGACCGTGGGGTTCCCCCAGCCCAGCGCCAGTGCCCTTGAACGGGTCTCGGCCAGAATGGGGGAGGAGGGCTTTGAGCTGGAGGTTTTCGGGTCCGGATTCACCGAAGCTTCCATCGTTCTCTGGCATGGGGAGGGACGGACCACCGTCTTTCTGGCGGAGAACCATCTCCGGGCCACGATATCCACCTCGGATCTGGAACGGCCCGGGGCCTACGAGGTTTCGGTGCACACGCCTCCGCCCGGAGGTGGGACCTCGGAGCCTCTGGGGTTCGCCGTCGAGATTCCGGTGTCTGGTCCGTTTGTCGCCGCCTCCATCGGCCACTCCTGTGCCCTGACCGCCTCGGGCAAGGCCTACTGCTGGGGAGAGAACGAGGATGGGCAGTTGGGGGACGGTTCCCGGACGGACCGCTATACGCCGGTACCGGTCTCAGGGGGGATCGAGTTTGTTGCCCTGGCCGCCACCTACGTCCACACCTGTGGCCTCGACCGGGTGGGCAGGGCTTTCTGCTGGGGCTCAGCCGGGTGGGGACGACTGGGCAACCAGGGAGGCGATCAGCAGGAACCGGGGCCTGTGCAGCCCGAGATCCCCTTCATCTCCATCGGAGCCGGATGGGACCACACCTGCGCCGTGGCGTACGACGGGCAGGCCTTCTGTTGGGGGCGGAATGAGGAAGGGGAGTTGGGCCACACGGCCGGTCCCGAGGAATGGGTGCCCGCCCCCGTCGACCAACCGGGCCTGAGCTTCCGGTCTGTTTCCTCCAACCGCTATCACAACTGCGCCGTCACCGACGACGGCTCAGCTTATTGCTGGGGGGATAACGAGACCGGACAACTGGGAGACGGGACCACCATCAACCGGGATGCCCCTGTGCGGGTGCCCATCCCGGGCTCGGTGGTGGGGACCTCCGTCGGATACCACCATTCCTGCGCCTGGACGGACGACGGTCGAGGATACTGCTGGGGACGCGGGGAAAACGGTGAGCTGGGGAATCGTGACTTCGCGGATCGTCTTTCCCCTGTCCAGATCGACGCCCCTGGGAGCTGGATCAGGCTCAGGGCTGGAAACAGCTTCACCTGCGGGATCCTCGATACTGGGGATGCCTTCTGCTGGGGGTGGAATGGGAGAGGCATGCTCGGAAATGACGCTCCCGTTTGGTTCTCCGCCGACGCTCCAGAGCCTGTCCAAGGCCTGCCTGGAGTTTTTGATATCTCCACGGGGGGGGTCCATGCCTGCGCACTTTCACAGGGCGGCAATGCCTACTGCTGGGGGGGAAAGGACACGGGTCAACTCGGCAACGGCGAGACATTCTTCAGGCTTTCCCCCGTTCCGGTACAGGCGCCCCCCTCTCCCTTCACCTGGATCAGTCTGGGAACATGGTTCTCCTGTGGGCGAGTGGAATCAGGAGATGCCTACTGCTGGGGGCGGGGAGGAGACGGGAGCCTGGGGAACGGAGAGTGGGAAGACTCGGATGCGCCCACCCGGGTGAATCTCCCTGAACCCATCCTCAGAGGTACCACCGGGAGATACCACGCCTGCGGGGTGACGGAGGGGGGGACAGCCTACTGCTGGGGCTGGAACGAGAATCTCCAGCTAGGGACCGGAAACGACGTCTCCGAGCCCAATCCTGTGCCGGTGTCTGGGGGGCATTCCTTCTGGAATCTGAGAGCTGGTGGCCACCACACCTGTGGGGTGACCGTGGAAGGACAAACTCTCTGCTGGGGATCGAACCAGTATGGTACGGTGGGGAACGGAGAGTTTGGAGGCGCATTCGGTGTTCCCACTCCCGTCTCGGTCCCGGAGGACGTCACTTTCACCTTCGTGAAGGGGGGATTGGACCATACCTGTGCTCGGACGGAAACCGGGGAGGTCTGGTGCTGGGGAAGGAACCACCAGGGTCAGCTTGGAAGCGGAAACACCGACAACTCCGCTCTTCCTCTCCTCGTCCAGGGCTTACCTCCCATCCAGAGACTTGCCGTGGGTTGGTGGCATACCTGCGCCCTGGACGAAGCTGGCGCGGCCTACTGCTGGGGAAGGGGTGCCCTCGGAAGGTTGGGGTATGGAGGTGAGGAGATGCAGCTTACTCCGCAGCCAGTCGCCGGCGGGCACACGTTTCGGACCCTTACTGCAACCGGCGCCCGAACCTGCGGCATCACGACCGACGACCGTGCGCTCTGTTGGGGGTACAATCGTTTCGGGGCTCTCGGTCTCGGGCAAGAGACCGAGTGGGGAGTCCTGGAGCCAGCAGACGTCTCGGGAGGCCTCACGTTCCGCTCCTTCGCCGAAGGGTTCTCGGATAGGATTGGGTGTGGTGTGACCACCTCTGGGGCCGGCTACTGCTGGGGCACTCAGGAACTTGGGGAATTGGGGATCGGAGCCCCGGGTTATGAATCGGCCCCGGTTCCAGTCCAGGGAGGCGTCTCCTTCCGACCGCCTGAAGCGGTCCGTACCCGAAGGTAGGACCCACCGATCTTATCCGCCCCTGCCCGCCGGCCCCGTGGGCAGGGGCTTCTCAACGGAGCGACTTCCACTCTTGGGCGCGCCAAGGGTGAGGAGCCGGGGAAACCCCCGGTTCTCGCCCCCCGCTTCCAAGGTTTTCTGAAATCCGCCCCTTATCCCCCTATGGGGTTTCCGACACCGTTGTATCTTGTATTCTGGCCAGAACCGCAGCCCGAGCCTCAGGGTCATTTTCTATGAACGTCCAAGTCGTCCACTCGGATCCCCTCTCTTTTTCCTCCCCCCTCCTGGTCCTCCCTGTCTTCAAGGGGGCCGGATCGATACAGGGCACTCTGTCTGCGGTAGACGAGCTGGTCGGGGGAGCGGTGGGAAGGGCTCTGGATGCCGGGGAGTTTTCGGGAAAAGCCGAAGAGACCCTCCTTCTCTATTCGCCTGCGGGCTCTCCCGTGGCCAGGATCCTCCTGATCGGCCTGGGGGACGCGGATTCCCTGGATCCTGAAACGCTGCGGAAGGTGGCCGGCCGGGCGGTTCGGGTGGCGGAGGAACGAAAGGTGTCCGGTCTATCGGTCTGGCTGGCCCCAACAACGGAGTTGGGAACGGCCTTGGCGGCCCAGGCCCTGACCGAGGGGTGCGTCCTGGCCGCTTGGCGTTTCACGGAGCTCAAAGGGGAAGAGGACGAGGACGCCGGACCAAACGTCACCGACCTTTCCCTTCTGGTGGAGGCCGATCTGGAAGGAGAGGCTCGGGAGGCGGCTCGGGTGGGGCTGGCATTGGCCCGGGGAGAAAACTTCGCCCGGACCCTTCAGT
>CBDUAX010000549.1:0-3458 GCA_965365235.1 uncultured bacterium | reverse complement strand
CGTGGCGCCCACGGCCATGGAGGCAGACGCCCTCGCCACAAGCGTCTTTCTTCTGGGTCCGGATCGGGGCGCTGCGTTTATCGAGTCTTTCCCCGGATGCGCGTGTCTGATTGTGGACCGGCACGGCCGACAGGTCAGGTCCGACCGTTGGCGGAGCGCCGCCGAGTCCCTTACCCCCAAGGCAGAGACCTCATGACAAAATCGGCGACGCAGAGAAAGCCAAGCGACGGCAGCCTAGGGTCGTTCCAACTCACGGCCCTGGTGAGTCTGCGAATGCTCATCGGCTGGCACTTCATGTACGAGGGCCTGGCAAAGATCACCAATCCATACTGGACCTCTGCTGGCTACCTCCAGGCGTCGCAGGGGTGGTTTTCGGAGCAGTTCATCAGCCTGTCGGCCAGTCCAGGCCTCCTGACCTTCGTGGACTATCTGAATCAATGGGGGCTATTCGTCATCGGCCTGGCGCTGTTGGTTGGCGTGTTCGAAAAAGCCGCGGCCTGGGCCGGGGTTGTTTTGCTGGCCCTCTACTACCTGGCGGCCCCACCCTTCCCCGGCATGGAGTACGCCATTCCGGCTGAGGGGAGCTACCTCATCGTAAACAAGCTTCTCATCGAGCTGGCCGCCCTTCTGGTGGTCCTGGGCTTCCCCACCTCCGGAAGGGTGGGGTTGAAGCGGCTCCTGGAGAAGAATCGCGGTTCGGGCGGAGCCGGATCGACGTTGGCTGCCGAAGGAGACGCATCATGAGTGACGAGACGAAGAAGGGTCCGACCACGGGTGACACCCAGGGGACCCCCGAAGAACGTGTGGCAGGCGGTTCCTCCGATCCCACGACGGTGGGCCGTCGGGACCTGCTGAAGGCTCTGGCATCGGTTCCGGTCCTCGGGGTTTTCTTCGCTGGATGGTACAAGAAGAAGCTGGAGGAGGATGCCAAGCGAGACGCCATTATGGCCGAGTTGGGAATCTCCGAGGGGGCACCGGCCTTCATCCCCGACGCCGTGTCCCGTCCTGTAGGAGACCGCCTTCGAGTCGGGATCATAGGAAACGGGGGTGAGGGGGAATCCCTGGTCCGCAGCGCTGGGTTCGCCCATCCCGAATGGTTTGAGGATGCCAGAAAGGCCTCCGAGGAAAACTTCCGGAACCGGGGGTTCCAGACCTTCATGGAGCAGGCGGATCTGAACATCGAGCTCACCGGCGTCTGCGACGTTTTCGATGTGAGGGCCCAGCGTGGCCTGGACGCGGCAGCGAACAAGGTGGGCCCCACAGCCAGCCGCTCCACTGCCACGGCCAGACGGTTTCGTCGCTATACCGACATGCTGGAAAGCGACGAAGTCGACGCCGTCCTCATTGCCACGCCAGACCACTGGCACGCGCAGATGTGCATCGATGCCGCCGCTGCCGGAAAGCATGTCTACGTCGAAAAGGCCATGACCCGCACCGAGGAGGAGACCCACCGGATGTACGACGCCGTGAAGGCCTCGGACATCGTCTTCCAACTCGGGCATCAGCAACGCCAGACCGAAAGCCACATCAAGGCGAAAGAGGTCATCGACGCCGGGATCCTCGGGCCCATCAACCTGGTGGAGACCACGACCAACAGGAACGATCCGTGGGGGGCGTGGGTGTGGGATATCCACGAGGAAGGCAACGAGAACACCATCGATTGGGAACAGTTCCAGGGACCCACCGAAAACAAGGTCCCCTTCAATCTGGAACGTTTCTTCCGTTGGCGGTGCTGGTTCGACTACGGGACGGGGCTCTCCGGAGACCTCTTCAGCCACGAGTATGACGCCATCAACCAGATTCTGGAGATGGGCATCCCGAAGACCGCCGTCTCTTCGGGGGGGATCTACTTCTTCAAGGACGGTCGGGACGTACCGGACGTATGGCAGGTGGCGCTGGAGTATCCCGACAGAGACCTCCCCCTCCTATACTCTGCCACTCTTTCAAATGGGAAGTGGAGGGGGAGGGTCCTCATGGGCCACGACGCCACCATGGAAGTCGACAATGGCCTCCGAATTACCGCCGACCGTTCTTCGACCCGGTTCAGGGAAAAGATCGACGAGGGGGTTATCAACACCGGGCGGCCCATGTTCACCTTCCAGCCCGGGTTCAGCGGGGTCGATGCCATCACCTCCGCCACGGCGGAATACTTTGCCAGCCGAGGTCTTCTCTACACCTACCGTGAAGGCCGGCTGGTGAACGCCTACCACCTCCACATCAAAGAGTGGCTGGATGTGATCCGAAACGGGGGCAACACCAGCTGTGACATCGAACGTGGCTTCGAAGAGGCCATCTCCTGTCATATGGCCACCCGGGCATACCAGGAAGGCCGTCAGGTAAGCTGGGACCCGGTGGCCCGGAGGATCGTATGAGCGCCAAGACCCGGCTTGGGATCATGATGTTCCTCCAGTACGCCATCTGGGGGGCATGGGCGCCGGTTCTTTCCGTGTACCTCCTGGACGACCTCGGTTTCACAGGGGTCCAGGCGGGGTTCATTTACGCACTTCTACCGCTTGCCACCATCGTTTCCCCCTTCGTAGGGGGCCAGCTGGCAGATCGATACTTCTCCTCGGAGAAAGTCATCGCATTCCTCCAGGGCACCGGCGGAATCCTCCTGATCCTCTGTTCCAGGACCACGAGCTTCGATGCAATGGCCTGGATCATGTTCTTCTACTGCCTCCTCTATGCGCCGACGCTGGCCCTGACCAACTCCGTGGCCATGATCAATCTGGACGACTCCGAGAAGGAGTTCGGTGCCATACGGGTCTGGGGGACCATCGGGTGGATCGCAGCCGGTCTGGCCCTCTCGGGGTGGAGGATGGTCGGTGAGGGAAATACCTCCCTCCTGATGAACGGGGACATGATTTTCCTGGCGGGGATCGCCTCGATTCTCATGAGCATCCAGGCCTTTTCCCTTCCCCACACGCCCCCGCAAAAGGAGGGCGTGAAGCCCTGGGCCTTCCTGGAATCCATGAAGATGCTGGTGGACAAGAACTTCGCCATCTTCATGGCCATCACCTTCGTGGTGTCCACGGAGCTGGAGTTCTTCTACATCCTCACCGCGCCCTTTCTCCAGTCCGATTCAATCGGCGTGTCTTCGGCGAACCTCCCTGCGGTCATGACCATCGCCCAGTTTGCCGAGATCTTCGTCATGGCCTTCCTCCTCTCGTGGTCTTTGAAGCGATACGGGATGAGGAAAACTCTGGCTTTCGGTGTGGTGGCCTGGCCCATTCGCTATGTGATCTTCGCCATCGGCGGTCCCACCCGGCTGACGCGCACGATCGAGCTCGAGGGCTATGAGCCGGAGGGCGGCGCCGCGGTGCTCTCGCTCGACGTCTGGGGGATGACCGACTGGCCGACCGCGGGCCCGGATCACCACCTGGTGGTGAGCTTCATCGGCGTGGTCCTGGCCGACGACCTCTTCGACGGCACCGTCGGCCGGGCCTTCGAGATCGAGC
>CBDUAX010000548.1:0-3463 GCA_965365235.1 uncultured bacterium | reverse complement strand
CCCGTCGAGCCTCTTTGAGCAGATCGGCGGCGTTGTAGGCGTTCATGGCTGATCAAGTCCCCTCGTCAGTACCATTTCGAGCCTCCACGTAGGCCTCTACCTGAGCCTCCCAGTCCCCCCGAGCCTTCAGCAAGGCCTCACAGAACTCCCGGACCGCTCCCCTGCCGCCCTCTTTCCTTCCCTGCCACACCGCTGCGCCCCGAGCTTCCTCCGTGGCGTTGGCGACCACGGCCGGAAGCCCAACCCTCCTGAGGACCGCCAGATCGGGAAGGTCATCGGCCACCATTGCGACTTGGTCCCAATCCAGCCCACGATCCGCCATCAGGCCTTTGATGATGCGGACCTTTTGCGCGCCTCCATCCTGGTGACACTCCCTGATTTCCAGCTCTCTCGCCCGAATCTCGGTGGCTCGGGACATACGGCCCGAGACCACCACCACTTCCACTCCTGCCCATTGGAGGAGCTTGATCCCGAGGCCGTCCTGGATGTCGAACCGCTTCATCTCCAGGGGTTCTCCACCCGGGAGCTCCCCCACGTAGACGCCACCATCGGTGAGTACACCGTCCACATCCAGAACCACCAGCTCGATCCGGCGGGCCAGCTCACCGGACAACCCATTCCCCGGGGCATTCGGCTCCGAGGGCCTTGGCGATCCCGACATCAGACCGCCCCCCCCTCGGCAGGGTTCCATTGTTCCAAGGTTCCCCGGATGGCCAGGACCCCCTCCAGGAGAGAGGAGAGCCGTTCCAGAGGCAGCATGTTGGTACTATCCGAGGGTGCCGTGGAGGGCCTGGGATGGGTTTCCAGGAACAACCCGTCACATCCGGCTGCAACCGCCGCCCGAACCAGAGTCGGGATGTGCTCCGGATCCCCCCCGCTCGATCCGGCGGCCTGGCCCGGCCGTTGAACCGAGTGTGTACCGTCGAAGATGGCCCGGACTCCTGCTGCTGCACGGAGCCGCCGGAAAGACCGCATATCCACCACGAGGTTCCCGTACCCGAAGAAGGTGCCTCGCTCCGTCACCACCACCTCGGGCGACCCTGCCAGCCGAGCTTTGTCCACTGCGTGCTTCATCTCCTCCGGGGCCATCCATTGCCCCTTCTTGATGCTCACGACCCGCCCCGTTTCCCCCGCGGCGACCAGGAGGTCGGTCTGCCTGCAAAGAAAGGCCGGAATCTGAAGGACATCCACCACTTCTGCGGCCTGGCCGGCGTGCCTCGGCTCGTGGATATCGGTGATCAGGGGAAGTCCCGTCTCGGCCTTCACCCGGGCCAACCGTCTCAGGCCCTCCTCCAGGCCCGGCCCCCTGGGCGAGTCAGCTTTCGACCGGTTGGCCTTGTCATAAGAGGCCTTGAAGATGATAGGCAGCCCGAGATCTTCGGAAATCGCGGCCAGCGCCCGGCCGATCTCGATATTCAGCCCGTCGTCTTCCAGCGTACACGGGCCTGCGATGAGAGTGAACCGTTCGAACATTGTCTCCCCGAGGGTTCCCTTCGGAATTCAGGTTCTCTGTGGATGCCCAGGGCCAGGGGCCCCGATCCCCGGGCGGACGGCCCTGACTCAGTCGCCGACCCCTGCGGGTTCCCTGGACCTTGCCTCGTCCAGATATCCACCTCGCCTGGCAGCAGCCCCCACGAAGGAGGCGAACAAGGGGTGGGGTCGCGTAGGCCGACTCTTCAACTCAGGGTGGAACTGGCATCCAACGAACCAGGGGTGGTCCGTCAGCTCGATCATCTCCACCAATTGGCCCTCCGGAGACAGGCCGCTGAAGGCCATGCCGGACTCCTGCAGGGGCTCCCGGTAATCGTTGTTGAACTCATACCGATGCCGGTGTCGCTCGCTGATCGTGTCGGTACCGTAAATCTCAGCCACTCTTGAACCTGCCAGGAGCTTGGCAGGGTATGCACCCAACCTCATGGTCCCACCCTTGGTGGTGACCTTCAACTGGGAGTCCATGAGGCAGATGACCGGGTGGGGAGAGTTTTCGGCGAACTCGAATGAGTGGGAGTACTCGAGACCCGCAACATTCCGGGAAAACTCGATGACGGCGCACTGAAGACCAAGGCAGATCCCGAAGAAGGGCACCTCCTGCTCCCGTGCCCAGCGGATGGCTTCCAACATCCCTTCGACTCCGCGAGGCCCGAAGCCACCGGGGATGAGGACACCGTGGAACCCCTCCAGGAGACTCAGGCCCTCGCCCCCCTCGAAGCGCTCCGAAGAGATCCACTCCGTTTCAACTCCTACATCATTTGCGATTCCGCCATGGATCAGGGCCTGCTGGATGGATTTATAGGAGTCCACCAACTCTGTGTATTTCCCCACTACCGCGATACGGACCGGTCCACCAGCAGGGGAGCGGATCCGCTCAACCATGCTCCTCCACTCCTTCAGGTCAGGGGACCGGGTCTTCAGACCCAACCTCTCCACCACAAAATCGTCCAGCTTCTGCCGCTTCAGCTCCAGCGGGACCGCGTAGATGGTATCTACATCCAGTGCCTCGATCACACCGCTGGGATGGACGTTGGTGAAAAGGGCGATCTTCCGTTTCAGGTCCTCGTCCATGTGGTGCTCGGTCCGGCAAATCAGCACGTCCGGTTGGATCCCGATCTGCATGAGCTCCCGTACGGAGTGCTGGGTCGGTTTGGTCTTCAGCTCCCCGGCGGCCGCGATAAAAGGCACGAGGGTCAGGTGGATGACCATGGAGTTTCCGGGACCCAGCTCCTGTCGGAACTGCCGAATTGCCTCCAAGAACGGGAGACTTTCGATATCCCCCACCGTACCGCCGATCTCGGTGATCACCACGTCCATATCTGGACTCAGGCGGCTGATTCCCGCTTTGATCTCGTCGGTGATGTGGGGGATGACCTGAACCGTGGACCCCAGGTAGTCTCCACGGCGTTCCTTCTCGATCACGCTCTGATACACCCGGCCCGTGGTCACATTGTTGGCCTGGCTCAGAGATTGATCCAGGAAACGCTCATAGTGCCCCAGGTCCAGGTCGGTCTCGGCCCCGTCGTCCGTAACGAAGACCTCTCCATGCTGGAACGGAGACATGGTCCCGGGATCCACATTGATGTAAGGATCGAATTTCTGGAGGGTTACCCGGAGCCCCCGCTCCTTCAGAAGGCGGGCCAGGGACACAGCCGCGATACCCTTGCCGAGAGAAGAGACCACGCCGCCGGTCACGAAGATGTATTTGGTAGTGTGCTGGGAGGATTCCGTCATCGCCCGCTTCTGGAGTTGAGGGTGCTGGTGAGTTCTTCGAGTCGCTCTTCCATTCTTGCCGCGTCCGCAGGGGTATCCACCCCTGGATCCGCCGCCCCCACAACCGCAACCCCGATCCTTGCCCCGGACCCCAAAGGCCTGAGCTGCTCCAGCATTTCCAACCTTTCCAGGGGCGAGGGAGCCAGGGCAACCCAGTTTTCCAGCGCTTCGGGGGTATAGGCGTAGATCCCGATATGCC
>CBDUAX010000547.1:0-3463 GCA_965365235.1 uncultured bacterium | reverse complement strand
CGGGTGTGGTATTCGTCTAGCCAGAGGGGCTTTGAAAAGAGCAGGTGACCGTCGGGGAAAAGAAGGGGGAGACCCGCCGTCAGCACGGCCAGCAAAACTGCCGTGACCAGGACCTCGATGTACCTGTCCGTCCTTGAATCATCTACCACGATGGGCGCCTGGTCACTCAGTGGTTAGGGTTTCCGCCTCGTTGACCAAACGCCTACCACGCTCTTTCCCACCCGCCACCCCAGCAAAGGATCGAGTCCCCTGGAAACAGGGACCACAATCCGATCCCAGGTTTTGATTTGGGCAGGTGAAGGGTGGGACTCCTTCAAGAGCCACCGATTGGCACTGGATAGGAGAACTCCGGCGGAATCGAGATACCGTAAGATCACCGTTTCAAGACCGCCTGGGGCCACTTCCTGGAGAGAGGCCCGGCTGTATCGACGGAAGTGCCCGATTTCCCGATCGAAATCAGAGAAGAGCCACTGGTGGGCCGGAGAGATCACAATCAGGAATCCTCCGGTTTCCAGATGTTTAGATGCGGCCTCCAGTTCTTCGGCGTCGTTCTCGATGTGTTCCAGGACATCGAAATAGAGGATGGCGTGAAACCGTTCGGATTTGTCGAGATCCTTTACCGTCCCGGACTGGATCTGGGGTGGGACCGGGAGCTTGGCCGACTTGAAGCGGTCCTCCAAACGGACAACCAGGTCGGAGTCCGGCTCAAGACACTTCCACGATGTTTCGGAACCGGACTGGAGGGCAACGGTTGTGGCCCCGATCCCGGCACCGACTTCCAGAACATTCCCCCGGATGTACCGGCCCGTTACGGACCGGAGGTACCGCTTCCAGTTCCGGGCCTGGGAGAAGACCTCCAATTCGGTTCCCACATAGGGCATTTCCGTCATGTGGATTCCCCGCATTTTGGGCTCTCTCCCTGAACGAACCAACGGTAGTCTCGAAGCGGGATCACTCCGGTTCGACTTCTGGATCCGATGAACTGGAACGCGAAAAAAAAGGCCATCCCCAAAACCTGGATCATCAACAACACCAGCAACCCGCTGGCGTAGGTCGCCCAGCCTGGGATTGCCAGGTTCGTTCCCAGACGGATGAAGATGACCACCAGGAAGCTGAGAAAGGTCCCCAGGAAAACAGCGCCAAGCCCGAGCAGGATCCTTGTTCCGACCACCGTCTCGAAGACCGAGAAAGCCCCCAATCCGTGGGCGACCAGGGCCGTGAAGTTCATCTTCGACGGGCCTCGGAGGCGAACCCCCCGGTCCACCGGTATGGATGAATACGGGATCCGGGAAACCAGAACGCTGGCCGCATAGTGATTCCAGAGTTCCGACGAGACCACGAGGGGTGAGAGGAGGTGGGAGGGGAGGTAGCTGAAGTTCCCGAAACGGACCGGAATCCCTGTGAGGAGGAAGTGAATCATACGATAGAGATGGTAGAGGATGGCGAATCCGATTCCTTCGGACCTCCGTTTCCTGGACGCGAACACGACCCGATCCCCCTCTGGCTGGGCGGCAACCAAACGGGGGATAGCGCCAGGAGAATCCTGGCCGTCGCTGTCCATCACGACGATTCCGGCACAATCGATAGAATCGTGGATGTGACATAGACCTACGGCGATGGCTCGTTGATGCCCGAGATTGCGGGCCAGGTCCAGAACTTCCAGAGAAGTAGATTCGTCCACCACCCCCTGCCCAAAGGAGGGAGGAGGAGCCTCCCTCGATCCATCGTTCACGAAGAGGATGTGGACTCGGTCGGGCAGGGAGGATCGTGCTGAGGAGAACTCCGCCAGGAGGGCCGAAGCCGGTTCCCAGTCATCAAAGAGAGGGAGCAGGAGGACGAGGTCTACTGGTGGTTGTGTTGCCTGGGTCACAGCTGCCCTCGGGTTGGACGGCTTGCTGGGAAGGGTTCGCGGCCCAGAACCGGGCCCCGATGTCAGCTCCCGGCGCTACCTGGGGCACTAAGGTACCATCCACCCGGCTGGAAGGGCCACTCGCTGTTCTCGGTCAGGGCCCTGAGGCTCCGATCATTTTTGACGGCCCGGATAGACTGCAAAACATCGGAATCCCCAGGTAGCCACCCGCTGATTGGGAGACCTGGAAGTGCGGTTCGTGTACTGCGGGATCCTATCTACCTCGGTATTCAGCCACTTTTCCTTCATCCCCCAACCCCTCATAAACCCGGATCACCCGATCCAGGGCTGCCTGAGTCCGGCCGTGCCCATCCCCAAACTCGGCTTGGATGATCCAGTAGCTCCGGACCAGAATCGGCTCGGCTTCCTGGAATCGATTCATTCGGACGAGCACGTCGCCCAGCATGCTAGTGGCCGTCGCGGCTTGCCAAGAGTCGGCGCCGAAGTTCTGGATTTGGATCCTCTCCGCATCTCGGAAAGCGGCCTCAGCTTCCTCGAGCCGGGCAGCTTTGGCCAACAGTCCACCGAGGCTGTTTAGGGACCGAGCCAGGTCGGGATGATCATTCCCCAGGACGCTTCGGTCGATGGCCAGGCTCTGTCTGCGAAGTGTTTCAGCTTCTTCGAACCGCTCCTGGTCCTGGAGGACCAGGGATAGGTTCGCGAGATTGGAGGAAACCTCCGGATTCTCTTGGCCGAGTGTTTCCCGGTTGATCTCCAAGGCTTCCCGAAGGAGCGACTCCGCCTCTGCGTAAACTCCCCTCCTCCACAAGTAAACTGCCAGATTGTTCACGCTTCGAGCTACTTCCGGATGGACATCGCCAAGGAGCTTCTTTTGGATCTCCAGCGCTTCTCTGAGAAGAGGTTCGACTCCCTCGAATTCCTCCTGCCACTGGAGGGTGATGGCCAGATTGTGCATCAGGGAGGTGACATCGAGGTGTTCTCCCTGAAGCTCCCTCCTCGTGCCGAGGGCCGTCCGGAACAACGCTTCGGCCTCTTGGAGGTTCCCCTGGTTGGCCAGAAGTGCGCCGAGATTTCCCTGGCTGTTGGCGACCTCCAGGCTCTTCTCGCCCTTTAGCCTCACCCGCATGTCCAGGGCGGACCGGAGTAGGGAATCCGCCGCTTCAAAATCCCCCTGGGCGACCCGCACCGATCCCAGGTCGTCCGGGGTCTCTGCGATTTCCAGGTGCTCGTCCGCCAAAAACCGGGTTCGCCGGTCCAGGGCTCCGAGGAGAAGGGAATCGGCGGAGTCGAACTCCCCCTTCGAATAGTGAATCACTCCCAGCTGGTTCATGGCCTCCGCAACGCCCAACTCGTCTCGGTCCTCCATCGAGCGGCGAATCTCCAGGGCCTCTTTCACTTGCTTCTCCGCCTCCATCACCAGCCCTAACCCCTGATAGGTCCTCCCCAAGGTGAACCGGACCGCAGCCTCGACCTCCGGCTGGGCGTCCAACTCCGCATCGATCTCGGCCACAGCTTCATCCAACACATCCGCCACCTTCACCTCCCGAGCTCCGACCCAGGGGTTGGCGGAGGCGAGCATGGTCTGGAGGAACT
>CBDUAX010000546.1:0-3468 GCA_965365235.1 uncultured bacterium | reverse complement strand
GCCAGTAGCAATCGTGTGATATGTCAAACGCCGGTCCCGCTCCGCGAGCGCTGCCTGCCGCCTCCCGAAACTCTCTCCACAGCGTCTCTGAAGCGGCCAAGGTCAGCGTAACCCTGCTCCGTGGCCAACTCCAGGGCCTGTTGGTAGGCCTCCGCTGCCTTGGGGATATCCCCAGCCGACTCGTATGCCCGACCAAGCCCGGTGAAACAAGCAGGCACGGTGGCCAGGTTTGAGCAGATCGAGAACATTTCTTGGGCTGCCCCCGGGTCCCCCCGCCCGAGTAGCTCGAACCCCCGGGCGTACGGTCCCCCCCAATGGGCACCGATGGGGAAGCCGAACCGTTCCTCCATCTCCACTAAGTAAGCCTCAACTTCCTGTGAGCCCCTCTCCAAGACATCCCGCGGGATCTCCGCCCAGTCGCCGAAAACCCATCGTAGACCGTCGAAAAGGGCCTTGTGACCGATTGAGAAATGATCTTCTCCAGGAAGGAATCGATACTCGAAAATGAGACCCTCCGCGCCCACGGATGTCACCGTGTCCACCAACGCCTCTACTCCTTCTCGGAGGCCCGGATCAGGGTCGTTCCCAAGGGCGATGAAGAGGAAATTGTTTCTGAACGAGGCCTCTCGGAGTAAGCCCCCGGTGCTCCTCACAAGGTGCTGAACTTCGCCGTCGTAGATCACCCACGGCGTAGCCGCGATGCACCCCTGGAAAACCTCGGGGCGTGTGAGTAGAGAATGGAGACAGAACACACCACCCCATGACCCGGAATGGAAGATCCGGAAAGGCTGGGTGCGGTAGCGATCATCGATGAGCGGGATCAGCTCGTCTGAAAGGAATCCCAGCAACCGGTCGGCTTGTCCGCTCCCCGGCCGGGAAGGAATTGGCGTGGGTATCAGATCCCCCGAGTCATAGGTCTCGAGGTAGACCAGGATGGACGGAGGTATTTGGATGCCAGAGAGGTCAGCGACGGTACCGGCAAGATGTGGGAAGCGAGAGTGGGTCGCGTAGAGCACCGGAAATCGGCCGTTGCCATGTTCATATCCCTCAGGGAGGTAGACCGAGACCCTTTGTCCCGATCCGTAAACGCCTGACTCGAAAAGAAGCGTTTCCCCGAGGCGGATTTGCTCCACCCCCAAGTCGCCTGGAGTGTTCTGCGGTTCCTGGCACGAGGGAACACAGAGCAACAGGAGGCTGATGACTGAAGCACGCATCAACTGGCTTTCCCTTCTTTCCCCCAGGCCGAAAGAGTCCCCTCGACATAACGGTTTGCGATTCTGCTGCGGGACAGGATGCCAACAGACGCCCGGAAACTCAAGGATGATGCGCCGAAAGAATGCACGGGCAGTAGCAAACGCGTGTTAGAAACCACGCGGTCGTGGGGAAGACCCTTCTGGCGAATCAAATCCGGATTCAAGCCGGGCCCCTGCCTTCCGCACCATCCTTCAGTCAGTGACCCGCTGATGTCGGGTCTTCTTCAACGGAGCTTGCCTGGAATGGGATACGGATTTCATGGCCCTTCCCTCCTTAGATCGGGAAGCCCAGATGAAAACCCCAATGAATATCCGAAGACACCCGAGGTCGGTTCTTTAGGGACAGGACTACGAAGAGCCGGTTGGTTCGAAGCGAGATCAGTGCTCTTCCCCCAAGATGCGTAGAGGCCTTCCCCCTCGTTGTCTCCAGCACATAGATCTCCGGGTCCCAGTACGTCCTCCTACCCTTTAGCCGGAATTCTCTAAGGATCAGTTCGGGGGCAGCATGCCACGCCATCTGAGCCCCGGCCAGGCTCCAGAGGTTTCCAGTCACCGCAAACCCAAGGCGAGTCCAGCGCTCTTGATACTTCCCCCGGTCCAGGTCAAACCACTCCCGAAACGACTCGTCCTCCTGTTCATACTCCGCGAACACGCAGCCTCTTGAAAACCTCGGCCCCAGGCCGATTGAGAATAGTCCGCGAGCCTCGGAGCCACCGGTGGCAAAAGGGTCAAGCGTCCCGCCACTGGCTCCCCCGAGGATCCCGATACGGCCGGCCACGTTCACATTGACCCACACACCGAGTCGATGTCCGTCAGCCTGATTCTCGATACCGGCCTCAAACCCAGCCGAGTTTGGATCAGGCGAGAGGCCGAGGCATGACTGAGCAGCGGCTGAACCCGAGCAGAAGGAAACGAGGAGCGTGCCGAAGAGGGAGAGGGAGACGCCTAAGTACAGAGGGATCTGACTCGATCCTCGGTCACTTACGCGTTTGGGATTCACTTGCCACATGTGATCAAAAGTTCGACAGGCTTACCCGGTTTCTAACGGTTTGGGTTTCTGCGGCGGGGCAAGATGCAGGCAGCCGCCCCGAAACTCAAAGAAGACGTCACGGAAGAGAGCACGGGCAGTAGCAGACGCGCGTTAGACTTGCCAGGAGGAACCCCTCTAAGTCAGCGTCTCGCCCGGTAGGCCATCTTCATGTACCGGTCTCCAGCCCTGAGCTCTTCGAGCATCTGGCGGAGTCGTTTCTCGCGCGTTTCAGGACGCTTGGCCCTCGTGATCCATCCCAGATAATCGTTGCGTTGGTAGGGAGGCCGGTTTTCAAAGGCAGACATCAACCCCTCCGTATCCAACGCTGCCTTTACGAAGTCCGGCATTGGATTGAGAGGACGTCGGAGCCGAAAATGGTCCTCGTCCGGCATGGCGATTCCCCCGGCAGACTAGCGGTTTGCGTTTCTGTTGGGGGGCAGGTTAGCTGCGGATGCCGCGAACCGAAAGCAGATGCCCTCCAGAGTAAGCACCGTCAGTAGCAATCGCCTGGTAGAGTGCGGCTCCAGGGATCATCCCTTGGGCACCGACTGAGGCCGGTCCAACTCGTAGGGAAATGCAGGCAGGTTGAAGCCTTTAAGAATCAGCCACACAGCAAACACCATCTCCTGAAGGAAGACCGGCCCATCCATCAAGACCACAGTGGACGAAGCGAGGTCAACCCCTGCGACCATCAGAATCCGGGCAGTGAGGATCGAGGCAGCTGAAAGGAGGCCAAAGACTGAGATCCAACGGGGAACGAGCCGAGCCCAGAACAGCGTATAGTTCAGGATCAGGGCGCCGATGCCGAACGCTGTGAAGGGGAGGGCGGCGCTGTTCCAGTCATGGCCCGCAAGCAGGACACCGCCAAGCACCTGGAGCTGAGCCGCCTGCTGCCCCCCAGCAGCAACATACTCATGGCTCACAAATACGAGGGTCAGAAGGTGTAGGGTGGTGATGGCAAACAGCGCCGCCTCAATGGACTGGGTAGACGACGACGGCAATCCCGACCACAGCGATGTGGTTCACAAGTTCGAGGAGCAGGCCAATCCCGACCCGACCCTGATTCTGGGCCAGGTTCGTAAGAAAGTCGGGAGACTCGAGAATGGGTGTGAGGATGATGACAGAAATGGAGAACGGCACCGTGGCCAGGATGAACAGGGCCCCAACGACGCCCGCGGTAACTCG
>CBDUAX010000545.1:0-3499 GCA_965365235.1 uncultured bacterium | reverse complement strand
GTCAGGGTCGGGCTCTTCACGAAAGGAAGATTCGGGTTCTACGTGGGTTATCTGTGGTTCAAGGAATACCACCCGGACTTCATCGAATATGACGAGGAGGGCTCTGGTGTCTTGGCAGGGGTGGACTGGCGCTTTTTGACCACGGGGGATGTGGAGTGGTATGGAAAGCTGGGCCTTTTCAGAGAGAAGTACACCTCCACCTATCCCAGCAGAACCGAAGAGGAAACGAGCATCAAACCCGATTTCGGGCTGATGCTGAACATCGAACACTTCAACGCCTATCTAGGATGGCAACCCTCTGATCCCCACCATCTCAACATCGGCATTGGGATCACCGGGTAACCCCCAGATAAATAGAAGGGTGATCCCACTTGCTCCCGGTGGGGGCCAGGCCCTGGCGGCATATCCCTTTCGCTTGGTCACCCTCCGGGCCAGGGGGTTCTGAACTAACACGCTACGTGATACCCTAGCTGGGGGCGGTTCCGTTCTCGCTGCCTGCTTCCCACCCGCGTTTGGTCGGGAGCCTGCGGGTGCGGAAATCGTCTCAATATTCGCCGCTGGATGGACAGCGCCGTTGCCGGGGCCGATGACCTCATGAACTTCCGTGCACTTCCCCGGGATCGATTGGACCCACATAGGTTTGTGACCCACGGCGAGATTGGCGGATGGAGAAGGAAAGGAATCCCGAAGAGTGACCCAGAAGAGTAGTCAGTCCGGATCAAATGAGAAGAGCGGAATCGTATCGCTGGCGTCCGCCATCAGTTTTCTGCTTCCACCGGGTACCGCCCCGCTCCTTCCCGGGTTGATCCTCACCGCATGCATCTCGGCCATCGCCATTTATACCGGCGCCCAGCTGACCTATGTGACTCCCCTCATCGTTTCCATGGCCATCGGGATCCTCTTCAGGAACGCGTTCATACTCCCGGTGGTGTACAGAGAAGGCATCCTTTTCTCCATGCGCCAGGTGCTTCGTTTGGCCGTGGCTTTGTTGGGCGTCCGGATCACCTTTTCGACCATCGTTGCGTTGGGCTGGGAGGGGCTGGTCATCGCACTGGTTCCGTTGGCTCTGACATTCTGGGTCACCCTGATGGCGGGCCGGATATCGGGCAATGCCCCTTCCCAGACCTTTCTCATCGCCACGGGCACCTCCATCTGTGGGGCCTCGGCCATCATGACCGCCGGCGCGGTGACCCATGCCAGGGAGGACGACGTCATCGTGGCGGTGAGCTCCATCACGGTTTTTGGGGGCGTCCTGATGCTGGGGTATCCTATGGTTCAGGACTTGGGCATCCTGGGGCTCTCCGATGGTCAGTACGGATTCTGGGCGGGGGCCTCCATCCATGAGGTGGCCCAGGTCATCGCCGCAGCCTTCAGCGTCGGTGAAACCAGTGGAGATGTGGGGACGCTGATCAAGCTCACTCGGGTGGCCGCCTTGGTTCCCTTTGCCTTTGTCCTTTCCTTTCTGGTGAATACCGGAAAGGTGAAGTCCTCAGGTGGTCAGGCCATCAAGGGGGGGGTCGCCTTCCCCATGTTCCTGTTCGGATTTCTGGGCATGGTGATCTTGAACTCCTGGGAGTTCTTCACGCCCAAAGCCCAAAGGTGGATCGAAGTTTTCGACATGTTCTTGCTGACCATGGCCATGGCCGCCATGGGGTTGGAAACCGATTTCAAACGCCTGCTCCAAATCGGGTTCAAGCCCTTCTTCCTCAGCATATTCGCCACTGGCGTTATCTCTCTGGTGAGTCTTCTGCTGATCAAACTGCTCACTTAGGGTTGGGCAACGCTGCCGGCCTTCCGTTACTCGCCTTCCGAGGCCGTCCATCGTTGGTCGGACCGGGCACAGACATTCTGGCGGGTTCCAGTCACGCCACCCTACATGCCGCCACCTCAGAAGAACACCGCCCCCACCAGCGACACGGCTTGATACACCCAGGACACCTCGCCGCCCACCGGCCCCACCCGGAAGAGCGCCACGGTCCCGGCGAAGGGAAGGATCGGGGTCTCACCGGCGATCTGGAGGAGCTCGGTGTCGTACCCACGAATCAGCCCGACTCGGAATCCGAGTATGACGGCGAGGCCTCCGCGGTGGGCTTCGAACCATATCCGCTCGACCCCCGCCACGTAGGTTCGCCGGTCAAAAGAGTTTTTGCAGGTGAAGGCGAAGAGGCTCCGGTACTGGACCCCCAGTCCGTTGTTGGTCTGCCACTGAAGAGGGTCATCTCCGAAGGGGTGAAGGGTCCATGTCCCCAGGTAGAACCTGTCGTGGCTGGAAGAGTGACTCCACAAGGACCACCACGATCGGGAGGGTTCTCTCGGAAGCGTGTCGGGGGCCTCCAACCTCCGAACCGGAGAACCTGCCGGTGGCGGTTCCTGGCTCCTTGCAGGCGTGGGACCGGCCAGAATGAGAAGGAGAACCACGGCCAGAACGGGGGTTGGCTGAAAGGTCATGCCGGGCGCCTGGTCCCGATGTAAGGGAAAGGCCTTACCTGAACCCTAATCGGCGCGCTTCCGGATTGCCACCGAGAAGAAGGCCGAGGGCCAGAATGGCTGGGAGACACCACGGAGTGGACTGCTCCTTCGGTGCCTTCGCCTCCCATGGAGGAAGCGGGAGTGAGACGGTAGGCGGCGCTGCACGTGGCGCAGCTCTTTCGTACGTTCATGGTCCGTTCTCGTGCCAAGATCAAAGAAGGAAACATCCATGGACCTGCTCTTTGCTCCCGGTAGCATCGGATCCCTGAAGACCTCCAACCGACTGGTACGATCGGCGACGGCCGAGAGGATGGCCGATCAGAACGGACGTCCACTCCCTCCGCTCACGAAGCTCTATGAGGAGCTAGCCCGAGGAGGGGTGGGTCTGATCATCACCGGCCATATGTACGTGCACCCGGATGGAAAAGCCCATGATGAGATGACGGGAATTTACGCGGATGATCTGATCCCCGATCTGGCGAAGCTCGCGCAGGCCGTTCACAGGCTGGGTGGGCGGATCATCCCACAAATCAACCACGGCGGAATGAACTCCGTGGCGGACTCCGTCTCCGAGCCCATTGCCCCTTCTGCCATAGACGAACCGTTCCTCGCCAGGCCCGCGAGGGAGATGACGCCTCTGGAGGTTGAGACGGCCATCCGGGCCTATGCAGACGCAGCTCGAAGATGCCAGGAGGCCGGGTTCGATGGGGTCCAGATCCATGCCGCCCACGGATACCTGATCAGCCAGTTCCTATCGCCCTTCGTGAACAAGAGGACGGATCGATGGGGCGGGACGGCCGAAGCCCGGATGCGTTTCCTGCGAGACGTGTGTCTCGCAGTGCGGGAACAGGTGGGAAACGAGTACCCGGTGCTGATCAAGCTCGGAATGATGGACAGCGTAGACGGTGGGCTGTCCTTGGAGGAGGGGACTGGAATCGCTGCAGCATCGGCCGGCATGGACATCGATGCCATTGAAATCAGCGGAGGAATCGGCGGGAAGAAAAGCATGAATGTGCGCAAAGGAGTCCAG
>CBDUAX010000544.1:0-3505 GCA_965365235.1 uncultured bacterium | reverse complement strand
CTGCACGTTGTACTCGCGTGGCCCGTTATCGACGCCACCCGGCCCACCGCCGCATGGCCCGGTTCCACCTCACATCCTGGTACCTGACGCAGACGGATGGGTAAGAGTGGATCAACTCGCAGTAGACGGCGGTTTCTTTACACTGATGAGATTCCACTCCACATCCGCGGTCCCTGGAGGAGTCGCCACCCAGCCTGGTGATCAAGCCGGTTCTCCTGCGGCGGTGCCGAAAAACGGCAAGCTGGCGACTATCATCTTCGAAACCGCCACAGACCCCAGGTAGGGGAGGAAAATCTGCCCGTCAGGATCGACGATCCGGACACCGGAGACCTCTTGGAGTTGGGCGCCGGCCGAAGTGAAGATCTGGATGGTCACCTCGTCCCCCGGACGAACGCCATACGAGACTGCCCGGAGGCGGTCCTGGGCCGCCAGCGACCCGGACGAAAGAAGGGCGGCGAAAAGGAGGACAGGCCCCTGGATTTTCCTCAACATTGCTCTGTTCGGGGAGGGAGTGGAGGATCGTCCGAAACGAACGGATCACGGAGGCTAGTTTACCTTGGCCGCTTGGCACTGTCTAGGCGGCCATTTCTCGGGTTAGCTTCCCATTCCGAGAATGCCGGTGCCGATGCCCTATCTGAGAGAAACAAGGCCGGCCTCAACCCCGGGCTCAACTGAGCATGATGAGGAAACGAAGACGAAACGCCGCCCTGGTTCTTTTTGGACTCCTCGGTGGAGGCTTGGTCGCGTGCGGAGAAAGGTCTTTATCCCAGCGTCCTCTAATCGTCCTGGTAGCGGTAGACCAACTCCGAGGGGATCTGCTGGAACGGTACGACTCGCTGTTCACGGGCGGTTTCCGTAGGCTTAGAGATGGGGGGTTCCGGTTTAACTCAGCCACCCACTTTCATGCCGAGACGGCCACAGCCCCAGGCCATACGACTCTGGGAACCGGGGTGGTCCCCGCCAGAAGTGGGATTGTCGGAAACGAATGGCTGGAGCGGGATCAGGACGGCTGGTTTCGTATCTACTGCTTCCAGGACACGCTCTCCCACATCCTCGGCTTCCCTGCCATGGAAGGGAGGTCCCCGGTGAACCTCCTCCGTGAGGGCTTGGCAGATTGGGTTCAGCAAGCGGATTCTACGGCAACAATCTTCTCTGCTTCCAGAAAAGACAGAGCAGCGATTGGGATGGCCGCAAGGGCCAGGGGACATGTCTACTGGATTCCCGAAAGCCACGGCCAGTTCGTGACCTCCAGCTACTATCGAGGCACATATCCCGGGTGGATTGAGCGTTTCAATCTTGAGGAGATGCCCAGGATCTTCGGTGATTCCGTCTGGGAACGTGCGTTTTCCCTCGATGTTGGGGCGTTGGCGCGTGGAGATACGGTTGCTTATGAGGGGGATGGAGAGCATACCCATTTTCCACATGTATTCTTGGAGGAGGCCTCCGATCCCTCTCGTTCCAATGAGTTGAACCGATGGGCTTATGGTCAGATCTATCCTGATCAGGCCGTCGCCGAGTTTGCCTGGGAGGCGGTTCAAGAACTGGGACTCGGCCAGAATAAGGTTACCGACTTCCTGGCGCTGTCCTTTTCCCAAACGGATGCCATCGGCCACGACTACGGTCCGTTCAGCGTGGAGCAGCTGGAAAACCTTCTTCACCTGGATGGCCTGCTCGGGGTCCTGATGGAACGCCTCGATGATGCCGTCGGGCCCGGGAACTGGGTGATGGCCCTCACCGGCGATCATGGGACTCTAGCAGTCCCGGAGTACCTGGAGGAAAGTGGGTTGGAAGGGGGCCGGCCAACGAGGCAAGATCTGTCCACGCTTAGAAATCTTTTCCGAGAGAGCGGGGACCGGAATGGAGAGCCTTTGGATGTGGCAAACGAGCTGGTTGCCGCCTTGGAGGCCTTGCCTTTCGTAGCAGACGCCTTCCCGGTAGCGGAGATGATTAGCGGCCCCCCTGCCGACTCCTTCTCGGTCCTTTTCCGGAATTCCTACCACCCCGACCGTTGGCATTGGGGTTACGGAAGCCAGGGATCTGGAGTGCTTTTCCGTTTTTCGGAGGCTCTCTATCCGGACCCAGAACCCCGGGGATCGGGGCACGGGTCCCCTTACTATTATGACCGTCACGTCCCCCTGATCCTTTATGGATCAGGTGTTCCAGGCGGCGTCTCAGATGACCCGGTTCGGACCATTGACATCGCGCCGACACTGGCTGCCCTCGCCGGCATCCCCATGCCCGACGATCTCGACGGAGTGCCGCTATTCGAGTAGATCCAACTCTTGGACCGAGGATCCCCCCCCTTCCCCCCCAGGATTGGAATGATCCGTGCAGCTTCACCACCGCGGGTAGCCCCGCCCGAATGGGACAAATGTTCCTTGACAGCGGGGGGGGCTCGGTGTCATATCTAAATCGGTGAGCAGTAAACATTTGATTTCTGTCCCGTGAACCTAGATTTTAAGGGGACTTGGGCCAGGAGTATTTAAAAAAATCTGTTTCGGATCTACCCGGACGGGATTTCATGTCCCCCTAACCCTGCCGCGGGGACGCGGAAAGGACACCAGTGGCCCTTAACTTCAAAGGATCACAACCCGACTCGGGCTGGACCATCCAGCGAGCTGAGGATCTACTGAGTTCCCTTCAGGGTGTCGTTTCAGTCCGGGTTGTAGCTCGGCCGGGAGGGGAGATTGACGAGATTCATCTCCTCACGAATACCGAGGTTTCTCCGAAGCAAACGGTCCGGAATGTGGAATCAGCCCTAAAGGCACACTTCCATCTGGAGGTTGACCACCGAAAGATCTCAGTGGCCCAGAGCTCGGATGCGGTGAAGGTAGAAAGAGAACCGGAGCCCCAGAAGCCGGTGCTGATCGAAAGGATCGTTCCGTCCAAGGGCGAAGACCGGATCCTGCTGGTGGGTCACCAGGTTGAGACGGAAAGAGGGCGACGGGTCAGAGTCGCTGTAAGTGTGGAGTGGGGTGGGGCTGAGTTTATTGGGGAGGCTCTCGGTACGGACCTTCCTCGGTCGCGACTTGAAACCGTCGCAAAGGCCACCTTGGCGGCAATTGAAGAGACGGTGAACTCTGAAGAATCCGAAGGGACCGGGGCTGGAGTGACCCTCGCCCTTGATGGTGTGAAAGAACTGGAAGCCTTCGACAGGAGCTACATCCTGGTCGGAGTAAACGCGATCCACGGGCGAGATGTAGCCACCCTCGCCGGTGCATCATCGGTGGAGGCCAACCCGGAACGTGCAGCCATCCTGGCTACGCTCCAGGCAGCCCACCGGTGGGTTTGCGGTCGGATCTGAAGTTCAGAAGAAGGCTTCCAAAAGGCTGGAATAAGAAGGAAAGAAACACTTAGAAAAGGAGAAACCCCCTCAGCTCACCAGAGCGAAGCGAGAGCGGAACAGCGGAGCGCAGCAGCTTCATAGCGAAAAAGAAGCTGACTCTCCACATGAAAGGAGGACCTGCGCATGTTCGCGACTCTGTTCGAGTTTTTCGGCATGGTA
>CBDUAX010000543.1:0-3506 GCA_965365235.1 uncultured bacterium | reverse complement strand
CGAGATTCTGACATGTGACTGGAGTTCAGACGTGTGCTCTTCCGATCTACGAGCCTGGGACCGGACCTCTCCTTCGGGGACACCCACCCCATCGCAGTCGGCGAGCCTCAGATGGGGCGTCCCATGGTCATCGCCATCCCCCAGGGAGTGGACGGGAACGGGAGGGTTTATTCCCGGGCGATGGGGGGCGGCATGGGTGGAGGTGCCTACCCGGACTCCGCCGAGATTCTGAGGATCGATCCCGCAGAAGGCACTTCCGAATCCGTCGCCACCTTCAAGATCCAGTCGGTGACCCAGCAGACCTCCGGTGGTGCCAACAACCAGAGGGTAGCCATCTCCCCCATTCCCCTTTCCCCTCAAGATGCCTGGGGCGTCGCCCCCGATGGCACCATCATCGTGGCACGGGTAGGGGACTACCACCTGGAGCGAATCGGGCCTGATGGGTCTACGATCCGTGGCCCGGCCATCCCCTTCGAACCCATCGGAATCGGGCGGGCCGAGAAAGAGGAGTTCGTGGCTTCCCAGAGCCGCTCCGGGGGCGGGATCGCGGTCGGGGTGGAGGTTCAGAATGGGCAGATGTCCATGAGCTTCGCCCGGGGGGGGGCCGACGATGAGGACCGCCAGATCGATCAATACACCTGGCCCGAGGAAAAGCCGCCTTTCTACGGAGGTCGCCTCTCCGTCGATCCCGCCGGCCGAGCTTGGGTCCAGCGGCATGTGGACGCCGGCGCGGCCAGCACCTACGACATCTTCGACACCGAGGGGAATCGGGTTGGCACGGTGCTCCTGGACCACGGGAAGCGGGTGGTGGGCTTCGGAGCCGGCACCGTCTATGTCGTGGCTTTCGACGAGTTCGACCTGAACTACCTGGAGCGCTACACCATGCCCGGGTTTTGAGGGTCCGGCGGGTCCGGCGGGTCCGACGAATCGGGAACGATGGGGTTGGTGGCTAGCAGAGCCGCCAACCCCTCGTCCTTTTCGGCCCAGACGGCTCCAAGCCACCGGGTGAACTCCCGGCGGAAGGATTTATCCCCGGCGTAGTCTCCCAGTAGACTTTCCTCCACCGGAATGGCCCGGACCCGGACCTTGATCTCCCTCACCTCCCCACAGAGGAAGGCCCACAGCTGAGGGGTCCCAGTCGGGTAGGCGATGGTCACATCCAGGATGGTCGAAACGTGGTCTCCCATGGCAGTCAGGATGAAGGTCAAGCCCCCGGCCTTCGGCTTCAGCAGGTGCCTATAGGGGGAGCGTAGCTTCTCCTGCTTCTGGGGGGTCAGGCGTGTACCCTCCACGAAGTTCATGATGGACACCGGAATCACCTTGAACTTTTCGGCCGCATTCCGAATGGTCTCCAGGTCTTTCTCGGGACGGGACGACCTCTCCAGGAAGGGGTAATCCAGCGACCACCAGGCCAACCCCAGGAAAGGCACCCAGAACAACTCTCTCTTGAGGAGGAACTTCAAGAAGGGGATCTTCCCATTGAAGATCTTCTGGAGAACCAGGATATCCACCCAGGTACGGTGGTTGGCCACCACGATGTACCACTGGTCCGGGGCAATGTCTTCGACTCCTTCCACATCCCACTGGACCGGATTCAAGACCTTGAGGTTCAGGTTGTTGAAGCCGATCCAGAGGGCTCCGATTCCATGTTGCGCCCGGCTCCAGAAGACCCGCCAACCCCGAACCGGCAAGAGTAGTTTCAGCAGGTGGACCAAGAGAAGTGGAAAGGTCCAGAAGATGGAGTTCAGGGAAAGAAGGAGGAGAGAAAACCCGCCACGGATGGAGGAAAAGAAAGTCCTCAAACCGACCCTCCCCACTCCACCGAGAGCCTACACCCACCGTGGATCCCCTCTAACCCGGGACCTCTCTCAACTTCTTGGCAGACCATTTCCATTGCCAGGCGGCTCCCTCCAGGGTGATCCCTCGGACGGTCCCGTCTTCCATAAGATCCAGAGAGAAATAGCCAGTCCAACGGCAGCGGGCGCCGTCCACCATCCAGGGGGTGCGAAGTCTTCGGGGATCCAACCCAACGACGAGGGCACCACGGCGATGGCATTGTTGAGGGCATGCCAGAGGATAGCCGGGAAGATGGATCCGCCGAAGAGGACTACCCAGGTGAGAACGAAACCCAGCCAGGCCGTGGGCAGGATGCGAAAGAGGGAGACGTGGAAGAACCCGAAGATGAGGCCCACCGTGACCGCCAGGAGCCAGCGCCTTTTGATCTCCCTCCGGAGGCCATGGACCAGAACGCCCCGGAAGAGCAACTCCTCCAACACCCCGGGCATGATGCTCAGGAAGAGCACCAGCTGCCAAAGAGGGAGATCGGGCCCCACGATCTCCTGGCCAAAGCTCTCCAGCAACTCCTGGGGCACCGGGAAGACGAAGGTATTCACCAGCTCCGCCAGCCCCATTCCAAGAAGGAGGGCGGAAGGAGTTCCGATGAGGACGGCGACCCAGGCTGCGGGGTGGGGCGCCTTCAGGCCGTAGGCTTCGACCGGGTCCAGGCGATACCGCCGGATCATGAGGAGGGAGCCCCCGAAGAAGATCACCACCAGGTTCAGGACCACCTGCCCCCTGATTCCCATCTCCTGGCCGAACCAGAGAGACGCCAGGAAGAAGATGACCCATAGTACCAGAAACCAGCGGAGGACGTGCCTGGGAAAGAGTGCGGCTCCCCCGGTGAGGTCCGCCTCATCCAGATCCGATCCCGAGATGAGCTTCTCATTGGAGAGGCTCTTTTGAGTGAGGATCAGGAGCCAGACGGCCAGGGCCCCGGTACAACAGAAAGCCAGGAGCTGGAACGGTAGGTCCACTTCTCCCACCAGAATCTCTTTGACCGCCACGGATATTCCGGCAAGCGGTACCACCGCGATCACGGAGCGGAGGTCCATCCCTGGCAGGACAGCCGCCAGGGATGGCACCAGGAAGACGACGAACACTGGAAAGAAGTAGACCTGATACTCTTTGTAGCTCTTACTGGCCCCGGAGAGAAGGAGGAGGGCCGCCGCCACTAGGACGGCCACAGGAATGAACTGCATCAGGAGGAGGAGGAGCTCGAAAGGGCTGACCTGAACTGCGAAGTTGGTGGGAAGGCTCAGAAGATCCAGGACCAGGTAGACCAACAGGTTGGCCACATTGATCACTGCCACCGCCAATCCCACCACGACCACCGCCAGAAGCTTCGCCCGGACGATATCGGTCCGGCTCGCCGCCGTGGTGAGGAGGGTCTCCAGGGTACCCCGCTCTTTTTCCCCTGAGATCACGTCCACCGCAACGATGGAGCCCCCGCTCAGCATCAGCAGGACGAGGAATGGCAGAAGGGCCACCCCCAGGAAGGCGCCGGCTTCTCGGGATGCGGAAGCCACGCTGACGGATTCAACGGGGATCACTTCATCCCTGGCCACCGGAAAACCCGCAGCCCGAAAGACCGAGTCACGCCTAGCGGATCGAACCTCCACGATGCGGCCGGTCAGGCGCACAAAAAAGCCTCCATAGCTCGGAGGCAA
>CBDUAX010000542.1:0-3506 GCA_965365235.1 uncultured bacterium | reverse complement strand
TTCTGGGGTAGCCCGGGCTTGGGGCTGTCGGCGCGCCGCTTGATCAGGAGCAGGCGGTCGAAGTCCAGGAGCGGGTTGGCGAGCAGAGCTCGCCGCCGGAAGGCGGTGATGGTGGCGATCTCCCGCCGGGCGGCCTCCATGTCGCTCTCCCCCTCTCTCGCCCCCCCCGCATGAATTTCCAAAGCCCCCCGTGCATGTTTTCCTGGGGCCCTGCAAATCCGACTCAAACAGACATGGAGCATCCCCGGGCAGGTCGCCATCGTTGAACCGTCGGTGGCCGAACCGTTCATCTGACCTTAGCAGTTATCTCAGGCCGCCTCAGGATCCCAGGAGCTTCCGAATGCGCTGGAATGCCTTAAAACCTGCACCCGGTCTCCATGAGGACCGTTGACGGCCTTTCCGGAGAAGCCTTAGCTTTCCTTTGTAGCATTACCCCCCCTTCCCCTTCGGGGGGAGGGCGCGAGGCCGGCCTCTTGGTCGGCCTCTGCTTTTTCTCTCTTCTTCTGTCCCCTGAATGAGAACCATCGTGTATATCGATGGACTCAACCTCTACTACGGGTGCCTGAAGGGCACACCGTTCAAATGGCTCGACCCCTTCGCTCTCTGCGCCCGCCTGCTTCCGCGGAACGAGATCCGGTCCATAAAGTACTTCACGACCAGGGTGGAAAGCCGAGACGGTGAACCACACCAGGCGACTCGACAAGACACGTACTTTCGAGCCTTACGTACCCTTCCTCTGGTCCAGATCGTCCTGGGTCGATTCCTTACCCACGCCGTATTCCTCCCGAGGGCCGACGGGAGGGGCTTCGCGAGAGTCCTGCGCACCGAGGAAAAGGGATCAGACGTCAATCTGGCCACGCACCTGGTTCACGACGCCCATCGGGGGGCCATGGACTGTGCCGTCGTGATCAGCAACGATTCCGACCTCACCGAGCCCATGCGAATCGTGCATGAAGAGCTTCCTGTCATCATCGGACTCATCTCTCCAACCTACCGGAAGGGCCGCCACCCAAGTCGCCAACTCCTCAAGCATGCGGACTTCGTCAAACAGATTCGCGGCGGCGTGTTGGCCTCCGCTCAGCTCCCGAATCCCGCACTCGGTTCCAAGGGTCACATCTACAAGCCACGATCATGGTGAGGGAAGTCTCTCGCCGGGCCCCCTTTAGGTCCCTCTCCCCGGCCTTCAACTTCCCTCCCGTGAACTCCCGCAGCTCGCGGAGCCAGAGAATCGCCTTATTCTTCCTCCCCGGGCTGGTACTCGGGGTCCGGGCAATGGGCGTTTTGGAGGGAGACGACGGGTATGGAGCAGAATCACCATTCGGAAGATTCCGGACCTGGCGACGGCTGGGCCAAGAATTCCCTTCAGAGCCTGTCCATGGAGGGCCGGGAAGGGTTGACCCGGAACGACCTCCCCACCCCCGCCCTCCTGGTGGATCTGGACCTCTTTGAGTCCAACATCGAGCGGATGAGCCGCTTCGTCCGGGAAGCGGGGCTGGGGCTCCGGCCCCACATGAAGACCCACAAGTGCCCTGAGATCGCCCGGCTTCAGGTCCGGGCCGGCGCGAGGGGTGTCTGCGTCGCTCACCTGGGTGAAGCCGAATCAATGGCCGATGCCGGAATCCCCGAGATCCTCATCACCAGCCAGCTGGTGGGCCCGAGGAAGATCCAGCGGCTGGTCGACCTCACCCGCAGGGCTCCAGACACCCTTTCGGTCGTCGACCATGCCTCCCACGCCGTCGCCCTCAACGATGCCGCCCGGGCCGCTTCAATCCTCCTGAACGTCCTCATCGACATCGATCCCGCCGAGCGCCGGGCCGGGATTCCCCCGGGGCCGCCGGCCCTGGAGCTGGCCGACACCATCGCGGGGCTCCCCCATCTCAGGCTCCGGGGGGTGCAGTGTTATAGCGGCGACGCGTCTCACATGGTGGGTTTCGAAGCCCGCCGGGAGCACTCCCGCCGGGCCATGCTCCCAGCCATCGACACCTTCAGAACCCTGCAGCGCCGGGGTTTGCCGGTGGAGATTTTGTCAGGCGGCAGCACGGGGACCTACGACATCGATGCGGAGCTGGAGGGTCTGACCGAGCTCCAGTGCGGCTCCTACCTCTTTTTGGATCTGGACTACATGAGGATCGGGGGCCGGACCGGCCCCGTCTACGACGACTTCCAACCGAGCCTGACCGTCCTGGCCACCGTCATCAGCCGGAGCTATCCCGACTCCGCCACGGTGGATGCCGGATACAAGGCATTCTCCACCGACAAGCCCTTCGGCCCGGTCCCCAAGGGGATCAGCGGGGTGCGCTACACCTTCGCCGGCGACGAGCACGGGATCCTGAAGCTGGACGATCCGAGCCGGGAGATCCGGCTGGGGGACCGCCTGGAGTTCCTCGTTCCCCACTGCGATCCCACCGTGAATCTTCATGACCGCCTCTACGCCATGCGGGGGGACCGGGTGGAAGCCGTCTGGCCGGTTGTGCGGGGGTATTGAGGGGGGAGCGCGGGCGGGGAAACGCCAGGCAGACGTCCCGGATTCCCATCTCGCCGCCCTCAGATCTTCCCCATCTTGCAGTGGCGAAACTCCCTCCCGGGGTAAAGTCCGCACCGAAGCGGATTGAATCCCCTCATCATGCCATATATATTTGTATACGGCATGAACAAGGAGGAAGGGAATGCGAAAGACAGCACGGGTTTTCTTCAACAACCGGAGTCAGGCAGTACGCTTGCCGAAGGAGTTTCGGTTCGACACGAAAGAGGTGTTCATCCGGAAGGAGGGCCAGGAAGTGATCCTCTCACCCCGCCCCGATGACTGGGGTGACTATTTCACAAGGGGAGCAGTGGCTTCAGCGGAGTATATGGAGGGAGTGGAGGATCTTCCTGTGCAGGAGCGGGAGCGCTAGTGGCCCTCTACATGCTGGACACCGACATTTGCTCGTACGTGATGAAGCGATCGAGCCAGCCTCTACTGAAGAGGCTTTCCGCCGTTGCGGTGTCCGACGTTTGTTTGTCCGTGGTGACGAAGGCCGAGCTTCTTTACGGTGTTCGAGTATCCCCCAATCCGGCCCGAGACGGTGAGGCCCTGCGGGGGTTGCTGACCTTTGTGGAAGTGCTCGATTTCCCCGAGCGGGCCGCCGAAGACTATGCCGAGATCCGTGCGACCCTCAAAGGACAGGGAAGGCTGATCGGTGCCAACGATCTCTTCATCGCCGCCCATGCCAGGGCCCTCGACCTCACTCTCATCACCAACAACACCGAAGAATTCTCCCGGATAGACGGATTGGCCCTGGACAACTGGGCTGCCTGAGGAGCTGACGGACTTGTCCCCACCCTACCTCGACCAGGACGGCCGGCACCTCTTCCATCGCGGCCATTTGGTCTTTCCTGTTTGACCAAGAACTCGACTTCCTTCCCCACAGGTAAGCTGCCCGCGTAGCGGATCTTTGCCCGTGGGGATACCGTTGTCCCTTCCCAGCGACTCCATTCTTTCCGAGGCCCAAGCATGCACACCGTTT
>CBDUAX010000541.1:0-3531 GCA_965365235.1 uncultured bacterium | reverse complement strand
CCAGAAGGTCAGCCCGGCATACTTGCCGTTATTACCCATCTGCTGGGCAATGTTGAACTTGGCGCGGGCCTCGTCCGAAATCGCGGTAGCCACCCGGTTCAGCAGTTCGTCGTCAAAGGTCGCGGCCATGCCTATGGCCTGTGGAAACACGGTCGCACGTCCATTTCGCGCTACGCCGTGCAGTGCCTCGTTCCACCAGTTGTACTCGGGGATCCCCAGGCGCTCCACCGCCACCGAGTTGTAGAGGGTTTGGGAGACCTTTTCCTCCAGGGTCAGGCGTCCGAGGAGATCCTCGACGCGCTCCTCCAGGGGACGATCGGGGTCCAGATAGGCCGGCTTCATATCGGACACATCCGAGGGGGTTGGACCTCGGGAAGGAACGGACCCGGCCCCGGAGCAACTCAGGGGAAGGATCGTGAGCAGAAGAAGGCCAGTCAGATTCCTGGCCGTCGTCACCGGTTGGACCACTCTGGGCGTGGTTCTCATGTCAGGGTACCCGTGGGAAAACGATGACCAAGTGTAGGTGAGGGCTCAGCGGAGCTGCAAGGTGGCGTGGGGTGTTTGGGCCCAAAGCCGGGTTTCGTTACCTTCTTGCGTTGATTTTTCCGTTTACCCTTCGAACCGGATCCATCTCATGTATCGTCGTATCGGATCAGTTCTCGTTTTGACCACCCTGGCCCTGGGGGCCTGTGGCCCAGCCGGGACGCCTTCCCTGGATACCGAGGACCAGAAAGCCAGCTACGGCATCGGCTTTCAGTCCGGAAGCCAGCTGGCGCCAGCCAAGTCCCAAATCGACATGGATGCCTTCCTGGCGGGTGTCCGGGATGGCCTGGAAGGAAGTGAACCGGCCCTGGACCAGGCCGAAATCCAGACGGCTCTTCAAGGCGTCTCCGAGAAGGTGAACGCCGAAGAGACCGAGCGTCGGGCGGTGGAGGGCGAGGCGAACGCCGCCGCGGCCGAAGCTTTCCTGACCGAGAACGCCGCGAAGGAGGGCGTAACGGTCACCGAGAGTGGCCTGCAGTATGAGATTCTCCGTGAGGGCGAGGGAGCCAACCCGGGCCCGACGGATCAGGTCCGGATCCACTACAAAGGCACCCTCATTGACGGAACCCAGTTCGACTCCTCCTACGATCGGGGTGAGCCGGCTGTGTTCGGCGTAAACGGTGTGATCTCCGGCTTCGGGGAAGGCCTCCAACTCATGACGGTGGGGAGCCAGTATCGGTTCTTCATCCCCTCGGAGATCGGTTATGGGGCCAATGGCTCCGGCCAGAATATCGGCCCCAACGCCGCTCTGATCTTCGAGGTTGAGCTCCTGGAGATCGTGGAATAACCGAACCGGATGGCCTGACCTTGAAGGCCTGATGGAAAACACAGCGGAAGCCCGGGGGCCCGCGGCAGGCCGGTCCTCGGGCTTACTGTTGTCCTGAATTTTCAGGGGCCCCCCGGTGTTTCCCCCTCAGGCTCCTCCCCTTCCACTTCGATCTCGGCCTTTCCTCGAGTAATCCCGATGAGCCTCCGGGTGAGCTCCTCCACTCCTTCCCGGGGCACCGCAACCCGATACCGGACCTTCTCCTCGTACTCTTCCGCTTCTACCAGGGCTTCCATCTCTCCCAGGAGCCTCCGGAGGGGATCCACTGCCTCGTAATCCACCTCCAGACGTAGAGACCGTCGGTCCACCTTCTCCACTGTCGGGAGCGTCTCAAGCGCCAGCCTCACGCCACCGGAATAGGCCCGGGAGAGGCCCCCGGTTCCCAGCTTGGTCCCCCCGTAGTACCGGACGCACACGGCAACGATTTCCCCGACACCACTGTGGAGAAGTGTGGTGAGCATGGGGCGTCCGGCGGTCCCGTGGGGCTCCCCGTCATCACTCATCCCGATGGACGCGGTATCCCCCGGAGGCCCCGCCAGATGGGCCCAACAGTGGTGCGTGGCATCCGGAAACTCCTCACGGATCCGATTCAGGAAGGCCTGGGCCGATTCGGGAGACGGGGCGTGGTCCAGGGCGGTGATGAAACGGCTCTTCTGGATGACCTCCTCGACCCGGTGGGGCCCGGCGGGAATCGGGAATCGAGATGGGGTATCGGTCATGGGAGCCAACCCCGAGGCAGAAGGACCTGGTGCGCGCTTCGCTTCCGAATCTACCGGGCTACGTCATCTCGGCCTACCGCTACGTCAAAGAACGTATGATCTGGACAGGGGCCGGGTGTATTGTAGAGCGAGACGATTCCCGCCTTCTCCGGTGCTGGAGACCCATGCCCGACATTCGAGCCGCCAGCCGAACGGACAACGGCCAACTCCTGGCCCTGACCCGGGAAACACCCATGCCCGGGACCATCGGCCTCAGGATCGACCGGGAGCCCGACTTCTTCCGGCTCCAGTCACTGCGGGGACAGGGGGAGATCCTGGTTTCGGAAGAGAGTGGGAAGATCAACGGCTGCATCTCTTTGTCCCATCGCAGCGTTTGGGCGGCAGGGGCGGAACGGACCCTCTGGTACGTGGGAGACCTGAAGGTGTCTCCCAAAGTCCGGAATCAGGGGGTCGGGGCCGCCCTGGCCGTTGCGGCGCTGGATTATCTCCTGGCCCGGCGGGCCGACCTGTTGGCCTGTGTCGTGGCCGAAGGGAACAGGAGAGTTTTGACCTTTTTGGAAGGGAAGTTCCAAATCCCACCCTTTGTGTCCCTGGGGCCTCTGGAGGTGTTGTTGCTTCTCTCCTCACGGCGGAGACCCGGTGGCCGATTCCGGATCCGAAAGGGAACGGAGCAAGACGTGCATGAGCTGGCCGAGCTGTACCGGAAGAGCTGTGCTCGTTTCCAACTGGCCCCGGTCCTGACCGAAGAGGGGTGGCGTGAGGCGCTGGCTGGGGATCCGGCGTTGAACCAGGTCCTGGTTGCTGCAGAAAACGGGCGGATTTTGGCTTCGGCATGGCTGTTCGACGTGCAGTGGGCCAAGCAGCATGTGGTGACCTCCCTCCCGAAGGGGCTATCGCTGGCAACGGCCCCTCTGAGACCCCTGGGCAACCTCTCTCCTGCCTTCCGGGTTCCCCGGCCGGGAGAGACTGTGTCCCTCCTCTGTCTCCGGCATCTTGCGGTGGAGGGAGAGAGCCCCGACGCTCTCAGGGCCCTGGTCCAGGAGGCCCGAAGACATGCTTTTGGAGGGGCCTTTCCCTTCTTGGTCTACGGCCTCCACGAACGAGACCCGTTGCGGCCTGTGTTTCGGCGGATGCCCCGATTTTCCATGGGATCGGAGTTGTTTCTCACCAGCCTTCAGGGGAACGAAGGACTGGTGGCGGAGGTGGGTCGAGGCATTCCGGTGGAGGATTACGCGCTGGCATGAGAATCGCCCTTCTGTCTCCGAAGGGTCCGTTGTATCGACACCGGGGAGGGATCTTCAAAAAGTCCCTTCGGTACGCGCCGTTGACCCTCACCACCCTGGCGGCACTGGTCCCTGAGGAGCTCAGAGGGGAGGTAGCGCTCCGAGACGAGGGCGTCCAGGAGATCGATCCTGATCTGGACGCCGACGTTGTCGGCATTAC
>CBDUAX010000540.1:0-3532 GCA_965365235.1 uncultured bacterium | reverse complement strand
TGCCTTCGAGTACCTACAGAAACCCGCCGACACCGGGGATCTGGTCAAGACCATCCAAGGTGCGTGGCGCCGGAGCATCCAGGTGGCCAAGGAGGTCTTGAGGGACTCCGCCGAGGAGTTCGACCGCAGTATGACGGCGGCAGCTCTGGCCGAAGGAGGAATGCCTGACGATGCGGCTGGAATGCTGGGCCGGGAGGCACCGGCCCCTACCCAGCCCCCGGGGGCGTCGGCCCTGAAGGTGCTTCTGGTTGATGACGAAGAGGACTACGTCCGCACCATGGCCGAGCGATTGGAGATAAGGGAGGTGGGGAGTGACGTAGCCTTATCCGGAGAGGAGGCCATCTCTCTTCTCGAGGGCGAGCTCCCCGACGTCATGGTCCTCGACCTGAAAATGCCCGGGATGGGCGGCCTGGAGGTCCTGGAGCAGGTCAAAAGGACCTTTCCCCAGATTCAGGTCATCATCCTTACCGGCCATGGGTCGGACGCAGAGGAGGTTGAGGCTCGGCGCCTCGGTGCCTTTGACTACCTGAACAAGCCGGGGGAAATCAATGATCTGATGGAGAGGGTTCGTGCAGCGGGGTTGGCCGCGAAAGGAGAGAAATAGGGCCGATGCTGGATACGATCCCTGAGGGCCCCGCACCCGGTGGGGAACAGGACACGCTGATATCCCAGTCTCGATATCGGAAGATCCTCGTGGCGGCCGTCGTTTCCGCGTCGGTAGTCGCCATCGTACCCCTCATCATCATGACCTGGGTGAACTACTACCAGTACGAGGAGGCGTTCCGGGAAGAGCAGACCCGACCCATGGTCCGGTTTGTGACCAATGGGAAGCACTCTCTCGAATCCTTCATTTCCGAGAGGACTGCCGCCCTCCAGTACGTTCTGCGGGAGGAGACCCACGACGACCTCCAGGACCCGGAGCTTCTGGCCCGGGTCCTTGCCAACATGAAGTCGGCCTTTGGAGGATTTGTGGACCTTGGCCTCATCGAGGCCGACGGGACCCAGGTGTCCTATGCCGGACCCTACGAGTTGGAGGGGAGAAATTACGAGGACACCCCCTGGTTCCAGGAGGTCATCAGGCGCGGGGTATACGTCAGCGACGTCTTTTTGGGGTACAGGGACTTCCCTCACTTCATCATTGCCATCTTCCGGGAAACAGGGCCCGGGCGAGGGTTCATCCTCCGGGCGACCATCGACACCGACTTCATCGACCGGCTGGTCCGGACTCTCCTGATCCAGCCGGGGGGGGATGCGTTCCTGGTCAATGCCGACGGAGTTCTCCAAACCCAGTCCCGGAGTCACGGCGGGATCCTGGAGCCGGTCCAGATCCCCTCGCTCCCCTTCAGCAACCAGACCGAGCTCGTGGAGGTCGAGGACCAGGCTGGCGAGAGCCACGTAGTGGGGTACACTCAGGTGGATGGGTCCCCTTTCACGCTAATCATGGTCAGCCCGGGGGGGGTCCTCCGGGCAGGGTGGCCCACTCTCCAGCGGAACCTGGTCATCTTCCTCATGGTGAGTGTTGTTCTGATCCTCGGGGTGGTGATCTGGGGGGCCTATTGGATGGTGGGAAGGGCCAAGGAAGCGGATCTGCACCGAGCCGCTGCGTACCACAAGATGGAGTACACCAACAAGATGGCGGCACTGGGCCGCCTCAGCGCCGGCGTCGCCCACGAGATCAACAACCCGGTGTCCATCATTACGGAGAAGGCCGGCCTTCTGAAGGATCTTCTCCTGATGTCGGACAAGGTCCCGCCCAAGGAGAGAATGTTGGCACTGGTGGACTCCGTCCTCCGCTCAGCCGATCGCTGTGGCGGAATCACCCACCGGCTCCTGGGCTTCGCCAAGCACATGGACGTCCGGGCTGAGACCATCGACCTCGATCTTCTCCTGAAAGAAGTTCTGGGATTCCTGGAGAAGGAGGCGGCCTACCGGGACCTCAACGTGGTTCTCGAATTCCCGCCGGATCCACCTACCACAGCCAGCGACCGGGGACAACTCCAGCAGGTGTTCCTCAATATCATCAACAATGCCTTCGCGGCTGTGGACGACGGTGGGCGGATTGAAATCGGGATCAAGGAGGTGGAACCCGATCGTGTGGCGGTGTGGGTGGAGGATGACGGGGTGGGAATTCCGGAGGAGCAACTCACCCAGATCTTCGATCCTTTCTTCTCCACGAAGAAGGGCGCCGGCACGGGCCTCGGCCTCTCCATCACGTACGGCATCGTTCAGAAACTCGGTGGAGAGGTAGCGGTGAAAAGTAAGGTGGGAGAAGGGACCCGATTCACGGTCACACTCCCCAAAGGCAAAGCTCAGGTCTAGGAGCGGACATGGAAGGGTTGCGAGTCCTGATCGTCGATGACGAGGAAGAGCTGGTCAGCGCCCTGGTCGAACGCCTGAGGTTGAGGGGGTTCGCGGCGTGTGGGGTCACGGATGGATCGGCCGCTCTGGCATTTCTCGAGGAGGAGCCGTGCGATGTGGTCCTCCTGGATGTGAAGATGCCCAGGCTGGGGGGCTTGGAGGTCATACGAAGGATCAAATCCGCCCATCCCCAGATGGAGGTGATCCTCCTGACAGGGCATGGGTCCGTGAAGAGCGTCGAGGAGGGGATGGAGTTGGGGGCGTTCGACTATCTCATGAAACCTGTAAAGATCGACAACCTTGTGCGAATCCTTACTGCGGCGGGGGCGAAGGGTGCGGACCCCCCGGCCGATAGAGAGGAAGACTGATGAGCGACTGCAAGGTCCTCTTGGTGGATGACGAGGAGGCGTTCGTCGAAGTTCTGGCCCATCGACTGGAGGCTCGGGATCTTTCCGTTTCAACCGCCGGGGATGGCGCAACGGCACTGGGTTTGGCGGCAGAGCAAAAGTTCGATGCCATTGTTCTGGACATGGCCATGCCTGGGATGGATGGAATCGAAACGTTGGAGCGGCTCCTGGAGATCAACCCTGACCTTCAGGTGATCTTGCTCACGGGACGCGCGACGCTGGAGCAGGCCGCCACCGCCATCCGACTCGGCGCGTTGGATCTGCTGGAGAAGCCCGCCGAGATCGAGACTCTGGTGGCGAAAATCGAATTGGCTGCCACCCGGCGGTGGGTTCTGGAAGAGAAAAGGATCGAGGAGAAGGTCTCGGATATCATGCGGAAGAAGGGGTGGTGAGGTCCATGAGTTCTTCGGAGGCTCCGGGGATCGGGCCGGTGGCCCGGGTCAGGGAGATGATGATCCCCCTGGACGAGTACCCATGGGTGCGGATCGACGACACCCTCGCAGATGCCATCGAACTCATGGAGAAGGCCAAGCTGGAGGTGAGGCGGCGGAGCTCTCTCCCGCGGGTCCTCCTGGTTTTCGATCACGAGGACGATCTGGTTGGGGTGGTACGGCGGCGGGACATCATGAGAGGGTTGGAACCGGACTTTCTCGTCTCCCAGCCCTTGGAACTCCGGGTCAAGCTCTTCGACATCGGCGTTGACCCCCATCTTTCGGCCATGGCTTCGGATCCCCTTCAGAATCCACCTTCAAGCATCCACACTGCTT
>CBDUAX010000539.1:0-3552 GCA_965365235.1 uncultured bacterium | reverse complement strand
CGCCAGCGACGGAGGGTGGCTCCCTCGTCCACGAACGCTTCCCTCACATGGAGGGTGTCCACATCCAGGACGTCCCCATCCTCCTGAGCCTTGTACTGAGCGTTGGCGACGGCGGACCGGAGCGTCTTGCTCACCGGGTCTGCGGCCGCTTTCTTCGAGTACTGAAGGATGGCGTACGCTTCGTTCACCGAACGGCCCCTGATCTGATCCACCACAAGGCGGACCTTTCGGGGGCTCATGCTGATGCTCTTGGCAATGGCCTTGGCTTCCATGGTCATCCTCGATCCCCGCTACCTTGCGCCGGACCGCTTGTCGGCCAGCTTCCCACCATGGCCCCGAAAGAGGCGGGTAGGAGCGAACTCGCCGAGCTTGTGGCCCACCATATTCTCCGTGATATACACGGGGATGAACTTGTTCCCGTTGTGGACGGCGACGGTGTGCCCCACAAACTCCGGAGAGATGGTGGACCGGCGAGACCAGGTCTTGATGACCTTCTTCTCATTCCGGGCATTCATCTCATCGATGCGCTTCATCAGCGCGTCCTCGATGAAGGGCCCCTTCTTTACGCTACGCGGCATCTCTGCTGACCTCTCTACAAGAGGGGGTAAATACCAACTCCCTTAGGAGCGGGTAGCTTTGCCCCGCTTCCGTCCACGGACGATGTACTTGTTGGACTGCTTCTTCCGCTTCCGAGTCTTCTTCCCTTCCCGCTTCCCCCAGGGGGACACGGGGGGACGGCCCCCGGAAGCACGGCCCTCTCCACCACCCAGTGGGTGATCGATTGGATTCATGGCCACACCCCGGACCTTCGGACGCTTCCCGCGCCACCGATTGGCGCCGGCCTTTCCGATGGACTGGAGGTTATGGTCGATATTCCCGACCTGCCCGATGGTGGCGTAACATTCCTTGCGAACCCGGCGAACCTCGGTCGAGGGAAGCCGGAGCGTTACAAAATCGCCCTCCTTGGCCACCAACTGCACCCCCGTCCCTGCGGAACGGGCCATCTCGGCTCCCTTCCCAGGTTTGAGCTCTACGTTGTGGATCATGGTCCCCAGGGGGATCATCTCCATCGGTAACGCGTTGCCCAACCGGATGTCGGCCTTCGGGCCGGACTCGACGACATCACCGACCGACAAACCCCGTGGGTGGATGATGTACCTCTTCTCGCCGTCTTTGTAGAAGATGAGGGCGATGTTGGCGGACCGGTTGGGATCGTACTCGATCTCGGCAACGGTCCCCTGCACCCCCAGCTTGTCTCGCCTGAAGTCGATTCGGCGGTACCGACGTTTGTGACCGCCACCTCTCCGTCGGGAGGTGATGCGGCCGTGATGGTTCCGCCCACCGGTCCCCGACAAAGACTCGGTAAGGGACTTCTCGGGTCCCTTCCGCGTAATGTCTGCCCCGGCGGTCACCGACCGGAAACGGCTTCCCGGCGTGACGGGCTTGAATTTCTTCAAAGGCATCGCTCTATCCTCAGCCGACTTCGTAGAACTCGATACTGTCACCCTCGGCCAACTGAACGACCGCCTTCTTGAAAGACGGCCTCCGGCCGAGGGCCCAGTTCTTGTGGATCCGCCCGAGGATGGACCGCTTGGCCTTCCCCGCATAGCGCATGGTCCTGACGTCCAACACCGTCACTTCCCACATCTTCTCGACCGCCCGGGCGATCTCGAGCTTGTTGGCGTCTTTGTTCACGATGAACGTGTAAACGTTTTCTTCCTCGATCTGCTCCGTGGACTTTTCCGTGACCACGGGCTGGATCAGGACGTCATAACCCTCACGCATCGACGGCCTCCTTGGCAGCGGATCTGGCCTTGTCGGCCTTCTCCAACGCCGCCCGCTCGATAACCACGTTGGTAGCCCAAAGGATCTCGTAGACCGACTCCTCGCCGAAAGGTCGGACCTCCACATTGGGAAGGTTCCGGGCCGAGAGATAGACGTTCTCGTTCCGGCCATCGGTGAGAATGAGCGTCTTGCCCTGGAGCTCGATGCTGCCGAGATAGTCCTTCAGTTGGGCGGTCTTCGGAGCCTCGAACTTCAGAGGATCGATGAGGACCACCCGGTCTTCCTCGGCACGGGCGTTGAAAGCGGACCGGCGGGCCAGCCCCTTGACCTTCTTCGGCACCTTCTGATGCCACCCGTGAGGGATGGGAGGGAACGCCAGGCCGCCGCCCTCCATCTGTGCGGCCCGAATGGTCCCCTGACGCGCACGGCCGGTCCCCTTCTGCCGGAAGGGCTTCCTGCCACCACCCCTCACAGCGCTCCGGTTCTTGGCCGCAGCCGTTCCCTGGCGCTTGTTCGCCAGATGAGCCTTCACCACCTGGTGAAGGACTCCCTCGTTCACGACGCCGTCGAAGAGCCAGTCCGGGAGTGCCCGGGCCCGACCCTTCTTGCCGTCGATCTTATAGTAGGCCGCCTTAAACATGCGTCACTTCGTGATAAGGACGTAGCTATTACGGGACCCGGGAACGCCACCCTTCAAGAAGATGAGGTTCCGCTCGGAGTCCACCTTGACCACCTCGATATTCCGGATCGTCTTCCGGACGCCCCCCATCTGACCTGGGAGCTTTTTGCCCTTGATGACCCTGGACGGGTCGGTACCGGGACCCATGGATCCCACGTTCCGGGACCCCGGATGTCCGTGGGATGCGGGCCGACCAGCGAAGCCGTGGCGCTTCATGCCGCCCTGAAAGCCCTTCCCCTTGGAGGTACCGGTGACCTTCACTCCGTCTCCGGCCTCGAAGAGTTCCACCGTGAGAGCCTGCCCGAGCTCGTATTCCTCACCCTCGTCCGGAGCAAACTCCCGGACGATGGTGGGGGCAGCCTCCACATTTGCTTTCAAAGCGTGACCAGACTCGGCTTTCGAAGCCCGCTTGGCCTTCTTTGCGCCAAACCCCAACTGGATCGCCCGGTAGCCGTCCGTCTCCTCCGTTTTCACCTGAAGGATGGGGCAAGGCCCGGCCTCCACGACGGTGACGGGAATTGCTATTCCCTCCTCGGAGAAGATCCGGGTCATTCCGATCTTTTTTCCAATCAACCCGGCCATGGTTCAGTCCACCTTGATTTCAACGTCCACACCAGCCGGAAGATCAAGCTTGGTGAGGGCATCAATGGTCTGGGGACGGCTGTCCAGGATATCGATGAGCCGCTTGTGCGTTCGCAACTCAAACTGCTCCCGGCTTTTCTTGTCGATGTGCGGGGACCGGAGAACGGTCCATCGCTGCCGCCGGGTAGGGAGCGGAATGGGTCCGCGTACCGACGCCCCGGTCTTCTGGGCCGTCCGGACGATGTCCGCTGCCGTCTGATCCACTACCCAGTGGTCAAAGGCTTTGAGTCGAATTCGAATCCTGCCAGCCATTCGGTTTCCTCGTGTGTGCGTTGACGGGGATTTGCCCCGATCACCGCGCTATGGCTTTTCTACTTCAATCTCCTCGGTGCTGTCGCCCAGGTACCCGAAACGTTCTCGGGCGCAGTGCGCCAGCCGAAGGAGCTCTCTCTACTCGATGATCTCGGTGACGACGCCTGCACCCACGGTGCGGCCGCCCTCACGGA
>CBDUAX010000538.1:0-3554 GCA_965365235.1 uncultured bacterium | reverse complement strand
GCCGGATAACACGCGATTGCTACCGACGGTTCTTTCTCTGAGGGGCATCTGCTTTCGGTTCGCGGCATCCGGAGCTAGCCTGCTCCGCATCAGAAACGCAAACCGTCAGTTGCCGCGGGGGCCATCCCTTTGGCTGGACCAGGCCGTTCCCCGGGTTCGGAATGGGGATTGGCCGGGAAGAGAGTTATCCTGGATGCAAGACTCCTCTGGTTGTTTCCCATTGTCACGGAAGGCCATCGACGCCTGGGTAGAAAAACACCGTGACCATCTGCCGACCACGTTGGCTGAGCTCTCCCGCCTACCCGTCCCCTTTCGGAAGGCCGTCGCAAGGGCCCTCGAACCCACCGACCATGCCGGACTCTGGCAGGAACATCTCCTGACCCACGTCGGGGCTTCGTCACCCTTGTCAGGGGAACAGCAGGCTTTGGTGCGGGAGGCCGCAGAGGAACTCCCCGACGTGTTCGCTGGCGTTCTGGGTGGCGACAGACGGCGGCTGGAGGGGTTGAAGGAACGGATAAAGACCGCCTTCGAGCCGGCTCAGATTGTGGAGATCTTCCAAAACCTCGGGCCCCCTGAGCCTGAAGGAGGACTTCCGATCCCATCAGATGCATTCAAAAGTTCCGGAGAATAGTCGTTCTCACTCCCCGACGCCCAAGCGACCTCAGTACCGGAAACTGCCAGGGTGTGCGTAAAGGGTTCGGCGCCCACAGCTATCCCACAGCTGAGGCTCTGGAAACCGGAGAAGTCTCTACCGCCTCGGTTGCCTGCAGGTCCCTCAGGAGAGGGGTGGTGAGGGCGGGGCCAAGGCTGGTTTTTTGAAGCGAACGCAGGCCTTCGAAGGTGCCGGGACAGGAACAATGGGTTCAGACTCTCAAGGATTCGTTCCCGAATCTGCTGGAAAAATGCTTTGGCCAGAGCTACTCTCTACCTATCCATCCCAATCGGAGAGTGCCCAATGAAGACCGCCCGCGCCGTCCTGATCTTGGCGCCCCTCGGGGTGATTGCGTCCGCCCCAGGTGCGGCTCAGAACCTTGAGTTTCCGACGGCCGAGGAGTACGCCGAGCGTGCTGCGGCGGCTGAGGCCGCGCCACTCTTCGCCTCTGACGAGCCGCTCCGGATAACGCTCCGCACCGATATCAAGTGGCTCCGGGACGTCCGGAGCGATTCCACCGAGACCGATGGGACAATCACCTTCGTCGACCTCGACGGATCCGTTGTCGAGCGACCGGTGGAGGTGCGGACGCGCGGCAATTGGCGCCGGGAAAAACGCAATTGCAACTTCCCGCCTCTCCGCCTCGACTTTCCTCGGAAGGAGATGGAGGGCACGGTCTTCGAGGACCAGAACAAGCTCAAGCTCGTCACGCCCTGCCGCGATTCCCGTGACAGCTACCAGGAGTATGTCTTAAAAGAGTACCTCGTTTACCGGACGTACGAACTCATCACTCCCATGTCATTCCGCACCCGACTGGTCGAGATTACGTACGAGGACGTAAACGGCGAGTATGACACCCGCACCAAGATCGGCTTCCTGATCGAGTCAGACCAACACATGGCGGAGCGCAACCGTGCGGTGCATCAGGAGGTAGAGCAGTTCCATCCGGCGCACCTGGACGAGAATGCCGCGGTGGTTGCGTCGATGTTCAATTTCATGGTTGGCTTCACCGACATCTCGCAGGTCTATTTCCACAATTCGAAGTTGATACGAACAGAAGACGGACGTTACGTGCCGGTCTCCTTCGACTTCGATTTCTCGGGAGCCGTCAACGCCCGTTATGCCACACCCGACCCCAGTCTTCCGATCCGACGTGTCACCGACCGAGTTTACCGAGGCTTTTGTCGCCCGGAACTCCAGCGGGAGTGGCTCGCCGAGCTATTCACCAGCAAACGTGAGCCAATCAGGGCCCTCTATGAGGGTTTCGACCTTCTGGAAAAGGGAGACGCCGAGGACGTCCTCGATTTCTACGACGACTTTTACAAGGTCTTCGAGGACGACCGGCGCTTCGAAAGAGGGGTCGTGCGAACCTGCCGGAGCTGGAACTAGCCCAGGCGGGTGCTAATCCCGTTCCGAGCCTTCACCGTAAAGCATCAATACGAGGAATCCCTAATGCGGGCCCTGACCTTGACCTTCGGAGTCCTCCTCCTGAATGGGTGCAGTCCTCCGGAGCAGTCCTTCAGTCTTGGAGAAGACTCGAGAGCGGTGCTTGACTCTGTTCTTTCCTCGGCGGTACGGGCAAAGGGAGTGCCTGGCGTGGTCGCCCTGGTCACTGCTTCAGACGGAGTCCTCTACCGTGGTGCCGCTGGTTATTGGGACGAAGAGGGGACCGAGCCGATGCGCACCGATGCGATCTTCAACATCGCGTCGATGACAAAGCCGATTACCTCGCTCGGTATCATGATGCTGGCGGAGGAAGGGCTCCTGGCCATCGACGATCCCGCTTCTGAGTACCTTCCCGACCTGTTGGGCCGAGAGGTGTTGGTTGAGGTACGTTCGACAGATTCTTCGGTGGTGACGCGACCGGCAAGCCGCGAAGTGACCATCCGAGACCTGCTCCGCCATACGTCGGGATTCGGCTACTCTTTTTGCAGCCCCCAGACCTTGGCACTTTCCAGGGCGACCTCTATTCCCTCACGGGAGTACCCCCTCCTACACGAGCCGGGTGAACGGTGGACCTACGGGATGAGCACCGCGTTTCTTGGGTGGATCATCGAGGAGGTCACGGGACTCCCCCTGGCCGAGTTTATCGACTCCCGAATCGCAACCCCTCTCGGGATGGTCGACACCTCGCCGGATCTCTCACCCCAAAACCATGTGCGCCTCGCCGCAGTCTACAGTCGGGTGGATGGCCAACTCCGAGGAGAACCTCGGCCAGATGAGTACCAGGCTTCCTTCCGGGGAGACGGGGGGCTCCTTTCAACGGTTGACGACTACGCGCGTTTCATCCAGCTCATATTGGGGGGTGGTGAACGGGAGGGTGTGAGACTCGTCAGCCAGGGCTCGGTTGCGGAGATGGCTCGGGATCAGTTGGATGGCCTCGTGGTGACGGAACAGCCAGGGGTCCTGCCGAACTGGAGTCACCCCTTCCCCCTGGGTGCGGGGAAGGACGGGTTCGGCTTGGGATTTCAGATCAGTGCAGAAGGGACTCGGGGTGGCCGGGCCCCGGGAAGTTTGAGTTGGGCTGGGATTCAAAACACACACTTCTGGATCGATGGGGAGAGTGGCCTTGGCGTAGTTCTGATGATGCAACTCCTCCCCTTTTATGACCCCCAAGCCATCGACCTCCTCACCTCCTTCGAGCAGGCGGTCTATGATGAACTGGGGATTGGCGAGAATTAGATTCAGTCGAGGATGAGGGAGGCCTTCCTTTCCAGGTCGACGGACGCGTCATTCTTCTAGATCCGGAACAGGTGCTGGAGGTAGAGGGCGGCATTGAGGCACCCGTTTTGAACCCACCCTCCGAGCTTCAGGGGGCCCCGTCGCCATGATGGACCCTACTGTCGAATCCCGAGTCAGAATCCGGCCCCGATCGAGGATGGTGTCCACCCCCAAGCCGTGT